>PHBC01000002.1:0-244315 GCA_002840505.1 Deltaproteobacteria bacterium HGW-Deltaproteobacteria-2
TGCGCTCGACAAGGGTGATTTCCAAACGACAATGCAAAATTTGAACAAGATAGGCATTCTTAATTACGATGATGTTCCGGTAAAAACAAAATCCGGAAAGCGTATCAATACGGATATATATCTCGTCGACAGGGCAGCGTTGGTACAATGTAATATCCGCGACATAAGTGAGCGAAAAAAGACTGAGTCTCAAAGGGAGGCTGCAATCGAGTCGCTGCGAGAGAGTGAGGAGCGGTACAAGGCTCTTTTCGAAAGTTCACTCGATCTTGTTTACATAATTGATTTCGAAGGTCGCTTTATCGATGCCAACGCCGCCGCCTTGAATCGGCTTGGCTATACCAGGGAAGAAATGCCTTCCCTCAATTTTGCCTCGCTCTTGAGCGAAGATCAGCTTCTGTTTGCTTTCAAAGGAATACAGGAGATTCGTGAAACCGGTATTCAAAGAAGCCTGATGGAGTTCAGGTTACGGTGCAAAGACGGCACCCATATATACGTGGAGACACACGGATCGGCCATCATGACCAACGGGACACTTGTAGCAATCCAGGCAATCGCCAGAGATATCACCAAACGCAAACTGGCGGAAGAGGCTTTAGAAGAAAGTGAAAGAAAATATCGCCTGCTGGCTGATAACGTCAATGACGTCATTTTCGTTCTGGATATGAATTTGAATTGCACCTATATCAGCCCTTCCGTAAGAATCCTTAGAGGATATGAACCGGAAGAGGTGTTGAAATTACCGCCCGCTGATGCATTGATGCCCTCCTCCAGGGATTTGGCTATGAAACTCCTGTCCGATATCATGGACCTGGAGAAGATAAAACAAATAAAGAGTGACGAATCCCGTACGATACCGTTGGAGATGAAGCGAAAAGACGGAACTACCGTGTGGACGGAGGTGAAGTTCTCCTTTATCAGAGATACAAATCAGCAACCAGTGGGCATTATAGGTTTAACCCGCAATATTACCGAGCGCAAACTGGCAGAGGCGAAACTTCTTGAGACTCTTAACAGCCTCAATAAGGCAGTTGATACAACTATTCAGGTCATGGTCGCTGCAATAGAGGTAAGAGATCCCTATACGGCCGGTCACCAATTCCGGGTTGCTCATCTGGCCAGTGCCATCGCGACGGAGATGGGATTAGATCAACTGAAAATTGATGGAATAAAGATGGCTGGTTCCATCCACGATATCGGGAAATTGTCTATACCCTCAGAAATATTGTCCAAATCCACTAAACTGACAAACATCGAATTTTCTCTGATTCAAGAACACTCCCTGATTGGATACGAGATACTGAAGGATGTGGAATCTCCCTGGCCGCTGGCACAAATTGTTTATCAGCATCATGAACGGATGGACGGATCCGGCTATCCAAGAAATCTGAAAGGGTATGAAATTCTCATGGAAGCCCGCATTATGGCTGTGGCAGACGTGGTGGAGGCCATGGCTTCCTACCGTCCCTATCGACCGTCTTTGGGCATTGATGCCGCCTTGGAGGAAATTGAGAAAAACAGGGGAATCCTTTATGATGCCACTGTAGTGGATGTCTGCCTGCGATTATTTCGAGAAAAAAGCTATAAACTTATTATTGGAAAATAGCGGGGGCAGTTTGAACCTTCATTGCGAACATGATAGTGAATGGCGCCAAAGAAAACGATCCTTATCATCTATACTTATTGTCATAAAAACGGCTGGGTTTCCCTGAAAAGCACGTTATTTTCTTGATATCCCTCCATATGCTGAGGCTCCACCGCATGTTGAGGCCAAGCGAATCATTTTATATATCTCCATTATTCCCACTTATTAACCTAACCATCTACTATTAAAGGATGAATTCAAGTTTCTTATTATTTTCGTTTGTTGGCAGGCTACTTGCAGTTACTATATGTAGGATGTTGGTCCTTATGCGAATGAAGGTCCACTCCGAAAAGCGTATAGAGTTGTAACAGATGTTCAACAAGTTAAAAGATCGAGAGGAAAATATATGGACTCATCATACAGTTCAGCAACTACTAGGCCTTTATACCGCGGTACCCAGGTTGTCTGGTATATTCTTGGTCTCATTGAAGTGCTATTGGCGTTTCGATTTGGCTTAAAGCTGCTTGCCGCCAACCCTTCTGCTGGTTTCAGCAGTTTCATTTACATTGTCAGTTATCCATTTGCCGGGCCGTTTCTCAATGTCTTCCATGCCTCGAAGGTGGAAAGCGGTATTTTTGAATGGACCACCTTGTTGGCCATGTTTGTCTTCTTTTTAATTGCCTGGGGCATTATCAGGCTGTTTTTTATGAGCAAAACAGTGTCCACGACGGAAGCTGCGGCTAAAATGGACGAAGAAAATAATTAAGATTCTGTATGATCTTGGTCATTATAAGAATGAATGTAGTTTCTGAAAAATGCAAGGAGGTGAGAATATGTTAGTTGTTCGTAACGATAATCATTATGATTGCGTCGATGATTTTATGCTGGACAGCCTGATTGAATCCAAAGAGATTGTTAAATTCAAACGTAACACGGAATGGGTACAAGTAGGAGTAGCCCCGATGAGGGGTAATAAACCTGATAGAGTATTTAACGGCAACAATAAATTGGCGATTAATGATTCAATATTTGTCCGCGCAGATCGCAATGCTATTAAATGAGCAATCTGCTTTGTTGTAACTTGAGTCTATATAGTAGGCAGTAACTGAGTCATATTGGAATCGTCAGAATCCATAGGAGTGTGAACATGGAAGGTAAACGAAGTAAAGACAGTAGTATCATCATGACTCAGCAGATGACTGCTCAAGATGCAAATCTTGCAGGAAACGTTCATGGCGGGGTTATTATGAAATTCATCGATACCGCGGCCCTCGCCGTTGCGGTTCGTCACGCAAGAGCCAATGCAGTTACGGCCTCCATTGACCGGTTGGACTTTCATTATCCGGTTTTTATCGGAGATCTTTTGACTGCACAAGCGAGTCTGAACTTCGTAGGGAAAACATCTATGGAAATAGGGGTTCGGGTGGAGACCGAAAATCTTATGACGGGACGGATACATCATACATCAACCGCCTATCTGACCTTCGTGGCCCTCGACAAAAGTGGTCGACCTATGCCGCTACCCCCGCTGATCATCAAGACAGAAGAGGAACAACGTCAAAATCTGGAGGCAAAAACCAGAAGAGAGATGCGTCTGAAAGAAAAGATAAAGGAAAAGGCAAACCATATCAATGCAGATAGCACTGACTGATTCCGGTTTTATCTAATTATTTAAATTTAAGGCTGAAATTATTATGGTTCAACGATGAAGACGCAAGACTTTATAAAACGTGTATTGTTAAAGGATACGACTGTGTCCATCCGGCCGATCCGTGCCGATGACTCTGGCATGGAACAGGATTTTATACGGCACCTGTCGAAAGAATCCCGCTATTTCCGATTCATGGCGTCGCTTAGGGAATTGTCGCCGAAGAAGCTCAAGTATTTCACCGAAATCGATTACGACCGGCACATGGCCTTTGTTGCTACCATCATGAGTGATGATAAAGAGCTGGAAATCGGCGTAGCGCGTTATGTGAACACCGAAAATCCCGGTAGTTGTGAGTTTGGCGTAACGGTAGACGATGCCTGGCATGGCAGCGGTGTGGCAGGGTTGCTGATGACCGCCCTGGAAGATACGGCACGCGAGTGCGGGTTCAAGACGATGGAGGGCATCGTACTCCCAAGCAACGACAAGATGCTCAAATTCGCGCAGAAACGTGGCTTCAAAACCCACTCCGTTTCGGGAGAAGCCGATACCGTTCACATCGCACTGCAGTTGTGATCCAGCAATCGGCCGCTCTTCTTCCTTTCTTTATGTTATTTACAACGTCCCAAGACGGAATGACAGATGGTTTAAAATCATGCTTTGCGTAAAGGAGAAGGGGATTGCTACGCCGACTGAGAGTAGGCTGGAAATGACAAGCAGTGAGCAACTGAAAAACCGTTACTAGAAGTTGTTTTATCGTCAAATTAACGGATGCTTGAAAAGCTAACTGCAGGAGATAAATCATGCTAAGGAATATCTTGAAAATGGTTTCATCTTTGATGATGAGTTTGTTGCTTGTCAGTTGTGCTTCTCAAAAATCCATAGCCCCATTTAACGCTACAGATGTCAATCCGGAATTGAATTCAAGCCAGCCTGCGCAGAAGATTGATAACCCGATAGCTGCTTCCCCGTCTCAACCTGTTAAAGTTTCCAAAGAGGCGATGCCTGTAAACGAACCTGGCTCCGCAATAGAGCAGACAATAGTTTCTAAAACGGAACCTGTGCCAGAAGATGTTTCCATTACCCTGAATGTGCAGTTTGATACCGGCAAGGCAAACATCAAACCAAAATATCACAATGACATTAAGAGAATTGCCGACGCGATGAACAAATATCCCGTAAGGACGGTGGTTATCATTGGACATACAGACAATGTCGGCAAAGAGTTGGTCAATGTTAAACTATCCTACCTTCGTGCCGCTAATATAAAAGCATATCTTGTTCAAAAGTTTGGTATCGATGGTTCACGCATTCGCGTGATCGGGTATGATTACCAAAAACCTATCGCCAGCAACAAAACGAAGGAAGGAAGACAAGCAAACCGTAGAGGCGAAACCCAAATTGAAACTAATGTGTCCTCTAATGTTGTATATTCTTTTTTTGAAGATTCCGATCTTCCAAAAGGCGGCTTTTCTATAGTAAATCAGGAATCAATTGATAAAAAGATTAAATCTTTTAAGGAAAGACAGGGGACTGCTTCCTATTTATCAAAAATAGTTAAAGAGCCTACGCTGGAACTTTATAAAATGTGGGGTGGGATATTTTCTCATTGTGCCATTCGTATCGAAACAGGTCCACATTCATTTTATCAGCTTGAACTGCAATCTTTATCTGATTTGGAAAAAGCAGGCATGAAAGATTTTCATAAAAGCGGGGCGGTAATTACTTTATTCGGAGTGACCACTGATCGTTTTGACATTGTGGAATTTACCGACAAAAATGAACGGGCAAAATTGGATAGTATAGGACGCAATTATGCAACAATGTCAATTTGTATTAATAATAAATCTACCAGAAAGACAACTCAATGGTATCAGGATTGTCTGCGTAGATATGCTGAAAGGTACAATCCTGAAAATACGCTAAAAACCGGGAAACGGACAAAAGTATTCGAATATAATCCTGTAACCCATAATTGCTGTAACTTTGTAGAAGAGGCCCTGCAGGCTTGTGGATTAGAGCATTGTTTTGATTTGGGGAAAAGCACTAGCCTTTATCATGAAACCGGTCCGCTGGAAGAAAAAATAAAAGAATAAACTGCTCGTATTCCCCTCCACCAGAAGAAATATCTGATTAAATCATACATTAAAAAATAAACTTGACTTTTATATCTCTTCCATATAATGATACCATCAAATGATGGAATCATTATATGGAAGAAGGCGATGGGAGTAGCCCCGAACTTGTGGGACTTTGTTTTTTAGTATGAATAAATTCACAACACGTAAAGGCAAAGGCAGGAATCTGTGAATCTTCTTGTGCAGTTTTGTCTCAAAAGACCGGAGTGTATGTAATTCCTCTCCAGGTACGTTTTACCACCACCACGCCGGTTCGACGGTGGTCGGATAGTCAATGTTGCAAATCAGTTATTTATAGAGAAGCGGTTTATTTAATTCAACAGGAGGTATCAAATGCGAGATGTATTTATTGTCAGTGCTGTCAGAACGCCGGTTGGCAGGCGAAAAGGGTATTATCGTGAATACATAGCCCCGGAACTGCTTGCTCTTGTACTCAACGAGGTTGTCGAACGCGTCCAACTTGACGTAAATCAATTGGACGATGTTATAACCGGATGCGTGTACCAGATCGGCGAACAGGGATTCAACATTGCGCGAATGGGTGTTCTATCATCACGGCTTCCGGTGACGCTGGGAGGTATCAGTGTGAACCGCCAGTGCGGGAGCAGCCTTTCCGCGATACAACTTGGCGCGGGAATGATAGCCGCGGGGACTATGGATACGGTAATTGCCAGCGGATGCGAACTCATGTCCAAGTATACCATCAGCTCCGATGTGCAAGGCACGTTACCCAACGGAGAGAATGCGGGACATCCAATCACGCAATTATACTTGGACCGTTACGGCATGCCGAACCAGATAGTCTCTGCTCAGGCCATAGCCAACCAGTGGAAAATAACCAAGGAAGAGTGTCAGGATTTTGCCATCGCGAGCCACGAAAAGGCTTTAAAGGCCACGAAAGAAGGCTATTTTAAAAAAGAGATCATGCCTGTGCGGGGACTGGACAAGGACGGTAACAAAATCCTTTGCGATACCGATGAGCCGATGCGTGCCGGAGTTACCAGGGAAGGACTTGACAGTCTCAAGGTATTGCCCGGAACCGAATGGATGACAGCAGGTCTTTCCAGCACAGTAACAGACGGGGTGTCCGCGGTGTTGCTCATGAGTGGTGAAAAAGTGAAGAAGCTGGGGCTGACGCCGCTGGCTCGCGTCGTGGCCAACGCCGTAGTTGGCTCCGACCCTAAGCTAATGCTCACCGGCCCCATGACCGCGACGCCGAAAGTGCTCAAGATGGCTGGTTTGAAAATGGACGACATCGACCTCTTCGAAGTGAACGAGGCCTTTGCGCCGATCCCGCTGGCCTGGGCGAAAGAGATCAGGGCCGATATGACGAAACTCAACGTCAATGGCGGCGCCATGGCGCTGGGACACCCTGTGGGAAACAGCGGGTGCCGTCTCAGTGTCACCGCGATCCATGAGCTGCAACGGCGGAAAGCGAAATACGCCTTGGTGACCCTCTGCACTGGCGGCGGGCAGGCCCCGGCGACAATATTCGAAAGAGTTTAGCTTTAAAATTTGTTTATTACTGAAACTCCCATTCCGAAAGCGCATAACCTAAATACCCTAAAGGGCACCATGGGGTCACTATAGGCACAACGGAATTGGTAAGTTGTAATGAGACTTTCTGAGAACGAGTGTAACAAAGTTTGTCCTTGTTGCCTGAAGGTGGGGGGATAATTCGCTCTAGAAATTTACAAATGCTGCGTTTCGGCGCAGTGCCCTTTAGGGTGAAAATCAAGGCTCATTGAAGAGTAAGTTGAACTATCCAATAGCCAAGGCGTAGGCGTTCATTAAAGATCGGGTGCCCCGTGTATTAAGAGCATTTTTTCCGGCATTTACGGCTTAATTTTAATAATTAAACATTGAGCTTTTTTATCAGCAGTTCCCTGTAACAAGGCGTTCGGTGGTTTTTATAGGCCCGCATCATTGAAAAAATGATGGTCTATAATTCAAAAGCTTTATTAGGAGACTGAAATGATGACAAAAAAGATTAGACTTCTTTTCAAGGGCATCTCAATCATCGGTTTAATTTTTTTCCTGGCCGTGGGTGTATCCGGGTGCACGGCAACAAGGCACACTGTACAGAATACCGCCGTTACTTTACTGGACACGTCGGTGGATGATCTTGTGGATGGCATTATGAGGACAAATAATGGTGCCTTTGTAAAAGACGGTCTCCCCGGGGCTCTGCTGGTGATTACAGGTCTGACCGAACTGGCGCCGACAGATTATAAACTGCTGTCAACAACGTCGTTCCTGTATGCTGCATATGCTCTGTTTGTAGAGGACGGAAATGAAGATTACGCCATATCTCTTTACAAGGTTGGAACAGAATATGCGTTGCGAGCCATGAAAGTCAATAATTCTAAATTCCGTAAAGCTTTAGAAAGTGGGACACCTGTTTATGATGCAGTTAAATTCCTGACTAAAGATGATTTGAAAGCTCTGACCTGGTATGGGGTCAATCTTGCCAAGCGGGTAACGCTGCAGTTGGAAACTCCGGATGTGATTATGGATGTCCAGGATGGCATTGCTGCGGCTAAGCGTGGCAACGAGATTGATCCAAAATATTCCTGGGGGGTCAACTGGGCTGTTCTGGGCGTCTTTTATGCAATTATACCACCCGTAATGGCCTTGGGCGGAGGAGCTGAAACTTCCCGCGATGCATTTGCTAACGGCAACAAGGCGGAAAATGGTGAATTTGGAGTGATGGATGTATTGCAGGCAAGGTATCTTGCTGCACTCATCAAGGATCCGGAAATGTATGACCGGTTGAACAATAGAGTACTGCAAATGGATCCCTGTAAGCTTGGTGGCGGCCTATGTATAGTAAATGAACTGGCCAAGCAAAAGGCGCGGTATAATCTGGAATATAAATGCAGATACATGGATTGCCCCTGACAGTTTATTTTAACATGAGACAAGTTGTTCAAGCAAAAATTGAAAAATAAACTTGCAAACGATGGAAGCGTACTATAAAATAAAAAACATGAGAACAGCACTCGAAAAAGCCCGCAAAGACCCCGAATCGATGAAGGCAAGGATTCTTGCCGCTGCGCGTATCGTGTTCGGTGAATACGGTTTCCACGGTACGACAACCAGGATGCTCGCCAAGGAAGTTGGCATCGACATTTCCACACTGCACTACCATTGGGGTGACAAAAAGGACCTGTATGAGGCCGTCATCCTCGACATGAACCGCGACTTGGGACGCGAGCTTAGCGCGGTGGAAAAAATAATCCATGGCCGTCCCCTGGGGGAACGTATAAAAATTGCCATAGCTTTGATGACGGACTACCTGTTCGCCAACCCCGAAGTATCGAATCTCATGTTCCATCGTTATTTCAGCAAAACAAGGCACGATATGATAATTGATTTCAAAGTCCCGGAATTCACCGGCGACATTGCCCGCTCAATGGGTTTGACAAAGGACGCAAAAAAAACACCTCCCAGGGGCATGCTGGAAGTCCTGACAGTTATGAACGGCATCCATAATTTTGTCTCCGGAGAAAACTTCTTCCGTCCCATGGTTAAACTCAACCATAAAGAGTACATCGAAATGGTCAAGGAGACCCTGCAGTTCGTCCTCACACCGGCCTTCACAAGCAGGGAAGAAAAGAAAAGTCAGAGGGCTCGAAAAAATCCTTAGAATCGGCAGTTCAGGGGAGCGATCAAAATCATTTTGACATACGATACAGTACTTCTCATACTCCCTTACATCAGAAGCAATAGATAGTTAAATCAAATAATAAAAAATAAACTTGACTTTTATATTTCATCCATATAATGATACCATCAAATGATGGAATCATTATATGGAATATGACGATGAGAGCAGCCCTCGAAAAGGACTACAAAGACCCTGAATCGATGAAGGCAACTGGACTTCCAATTGCTTAAAAACATTCTTAGATAAGGAGGATTTGGTTCATGAACATTATTCCCTACTCGGCGGAGCATAATATCTTCCGGGAGAGTCTCCGTAAATTTCTTGACAAAGAAATCGTACCCCATGTTGAAGAGTGGGAAGAGGCGGGAATTGTTCCCAGGAGCGCCTGGAAAAAGATGGGGGAGCAGGGATTTTTATGCACTGCTGTTCCCGAGGAATATGGAGGAGCCGGCTGCGATTTCCTCTATTCGGTAATTGTCGGCGAAGAAATGGTTAGGGCGAACTTTTCAGGACTGACCGCGTCGCTGCACAGCGACATCATTGTTCCCTACATTACCACCTTCGGCAGCGAAGCTCAGAAGCAAAAGTATCTCCCCGGTTGTGTCACCGGAGATATCATTACGGCGGTGGCCATGACGGAACCCAATACGGGAAGCGACCTTGCCGCCATGAAGACGACGGCCGTGGAGGACGGGGAAGATGTCATCCTGAACGGTCAGAAGACCTTTATCAGCAACGGGATCAACTGTGATCTGTGTGTTGTGGCTGCGAAGGATCCGGCCTGCAGTGATCCCCACAAAGCCGTGGATCTTTATCTGGTGGAAGCAGGCACTCCCGGATTTGAGAAGGGCAGGCAGATCAAAAAAATCGGCTGGCACAGCCAGGACACATCAGAGCTCTATTTTACGGACTGCCGGATCCCCAGGAGCAACCGCCTGGGTGAGAAGGGGACAGGGTTTCTGAATCTTATGCTGAAGCTTCAGCAGGAACGCCTTGTCTGCGCAATCGGAGCCATGGCAGCCGCCGAATTCATGCTCGAGATCACCGTCAAGTATTGTAAGGAGCGGACAGTTTTTGGAAAGCCCATCTCCAAGTTTCAGGTCAACCAGTTCACCATTGTGGAAATGGCCACCGAGATCAAGCTCGGGAGGACCTTCGTTGACAAGTTGATCATGGACCATATGGAGGGTCTCAACGTTGTGATCGAGACGTCCATGGCCAAATACTGGATCACGGACATGGCCAACAAGGTCGCGGACCATTGCCTTCAGCTTCACGGGGGGTATGGGTACTGCGATGAATACGGAATATCACGCGCCTGGCGCGACATCCGGGTGACACGGATCTTTGCCGGGACAAACGAAATCATGAAAGTCATTATTGCCCGGTTTATGGGGTTATAGGCACCATCATTATCATAATTTTAAGCACCAAAACTATTTAGCACAGGGAGGTTAAAGCCATGATGAACTATCCTTTGTTGCTCACCAATTTCATGCAGCATGCGGCCAGGTATTATCCAACCAAGGAGATCGTGTCCGTTTACGCGACCGGAACTTTCCGTTATACTTATGCTGACTGGTACAATCGCACATGCCAGCTTGCTAGAGCCCTTCACTCGCTTGGCATCAAAAAGGGTGACAGGGTTGCCTCTTTTTCTCTGAACAACCATCGCCATATGGAACTTTACTTTGGCGTTCCGTGCATGGGTGCTGTTTTGCACACGCTTAATATAAGGCTGTCCGCTGAAAATCTGGTTTACATCATTAATCATGCAGAAGACCGCATTCTCTTCATTGACGAAGATGTTTACTTCCTTATTGAGCCGTTTAAAGATCAACTCAAGACTATCGAAAAATATGTCATCATGTCCCAAACCGGGGTAATGCCATCAACCACACTCTCTCCGGTTGTCCTGTATGACGATCTGATTAAAGAATATCCGGAGAGCTATGATTTCCCACTGGACCGCGATGAAAACGAACCATGCCTCATCTGTTACACTTCGGCAACAACGGGTGATCCCAAAGGGGTTGTTTACAGCCATCGTGGTCTCGTGTTGCACTCTTTTGCCACTGGGATTGTCATGGGCGTCCAGGAAAACGACTGTATGCTGCATATCGTTCCCATGTTTCATGCCAACGCCTGGGGTGCTCCATTTGTCTGCACTTTGCGCGGCATGAAACAAGTGCTGCCGGGGCGTCAAATCCTGGATATGACGGTGCTGTGCCGGATCATCGCCGAAGAGAAGGTAACCTTCTCCTGCGGTGTGCCGACTATTTGGATAATGCTCCACAGTTACCTGGAAAACGGCGGAGCACATGACTTTTCTTCCATCCGCCGGTTATTCTCCGGCGGATCGGCCATGCCACGGCATCTCATTGAATCATTTGAAAAAAAATACGGCGTCATTGTAGCGCAGGGTTACGGAGCAACGGAAACGTCGCCAGTTGTCACCTTGTCCATTCCCAAAAGCTATATGGAAACTCTGAGTGTTGATGAAAAGATTGATATCCGGACCACAGCGGGAATGCCCATACCGGGACTTGATGTAAAACTGATCAACACGCAAACGGGCAAAGAAGTGCGCATGGATGGCAAGGAAATGGGAGAAATTCTGGTACGCGGGCCCTGGATCGCCTCAGAATATTATAAAAACCCAGAACAAAGCGCGGTCACCTTTCCGGACGGGTGGTTTCATACCGGCGATATTGGAACAATGAGCAAAGAAGGTTATATCTCCCTCGTTGATCGGACAAAAGACCTCATTAAGAGCGCAGGGGAGTGGATTTCCTCCATCGATCTGGAAAACGTTATTATGGGATTCTCCAAGGTGCTGGAGGCGGCGGTAATCAGTATGCCCGATGAGAAATGGCAGGAGAGGCCTCTGGCCTGCGTTGTGCCGCAGCCTGAGGCAGCAAAGACTATTACAAAAGAGGAGATACAGGATTATCTAAAAGATAAGGTCGCCAAATGGTGGATTCCTGATGAAATTGTTTTCATGCAGGAACTTCCCAAGACCAGCGTGGGAAAATTCGACAAGAAAAAACTCCGGGTGACGGTGATACCGGATATTCTAAAGAAGAGAGGTAATGTATGAACACTAATAATCACGATCGAGTAGCTGTTATTGATGCCTGCCGGACACCGTTTATGCGTGCCGGCACGGACTATTATGACCTGATGGCCTGGGAGCTTGGTCGCTATGCTGTCAAAGGGCTCATCGTCAGAACGGGGATTAATCCTTCGCTCATCGATTATGTAATCATGGGCACGGTTATAGCTGAGGTTACCACAACCAATGTAGCCAGAGAGATAATGCTGGGTGCGGGGCTTCCCAGAACGATACCTGCTCATACCTGCACGGCGGCCTGTGTTTCGGGGAACATCGCTGTTACCTCCGCCTGCGATATGATTAATTCCGGCCAAGTGAACACAGTTATTGCCGGCGGCGTGGAATCCATGTCCGATCTCCCAATTAAAATCGGCAAGCGGTACCGGCGCTTTCTTCTCGATCTCTCCCTGTATAAGCGCCCTAAAAGCATCTCAGGGAAACTTAAGCTGCTCAAGGGAATGAAGCTTAAGGATTTCTTTGCTGTCGATCAACCGGCTATTGCTGAGTATTCCACGGGTCTTTCCATGGGCGCCAATGCTGACAGGCTGGCGCGCCGCCTTGGCATTGCCAGAGAGGAGCAGGACAAGTTTGCCGCCCGTTCTCATAAATTGGCTGACGCCGCTATCAAGAATGGAATTATGAAAAAGGAAATCGTTCCCGTTGTTGTCCCCCAGACAGGCAAGTTGGTGAAGGATGATAACGGACCGCGTGCGGATGCCACTGCCGAAAAGATGGCCTCCTTGAAACCGGCTTTTGATAAGCGCTACGGAACCGTTACAGCGGCTAACTCTTCATTTCTCACGGATGGCGCTTCGGCAGTACTGCTTATGAAGGAATCAAAAGCGAAATCTCTGGGGTTAAAACCTTTAGCCTATATCCGGGCTTATTCCCAGGCAGGATCCGATCCCTGGGAAGAACTGCTGCTGGGGCCGGCTTTTTCTGCTGCTCGCGCCTTAAAAAATGCGGGCATCTCTCTTGCCGATGTAAAAGTTCTGGAAATCCACGAAGCTTTTGCCGCGCAGATTCTCGCCAATATCCGTTATATGGAATCAGAAAAATGGGGACGAGAAAAACTGGGGCTGGATGGCAAAATGGGCGTCGTTGATCAGGAACTGCTCAACACCCGGGGGGGGTCTCTGTCCATCGGCCACCCTTTCGGGGCAACGGGCGGGAGGCTTATTGCCAGTTGCTGTAACCGTATGCAGGACGAGAATGCTCAGTTCGGCCTTGTTGCCGCCTGCGGAGCGGGAGCTATAGGCAATACCATTATTCTGGAAAACGCACGATAGAGGAGATGACGATGAAATATTTAACACTGGAAAAAGCAAATGATGGAATTGCAATTGTTACCATTGATTGTCCGGAAAGCAAAGTAAACAAGATTTCATCGGGTCTGCTGGATGAAATAGCCGGTATCTTGCCTGATATAAGTAATGATCAGAGCATCAAGGGCATGGTTATTACGAGCGGCAAAGAAGACAACTTCGTTGTCGGCGCAGATATTGATGAATTGAAAGGCATGCGCACCTCTGAAGAAGTTATTGCCTATATCTCCAAAGCTCACGCCATCCTCAATGGTCTGGAAAGCATGCAAATCCCCGTGGTTGCCTGTATTCATGGCAACTGCCTCGGTGGCGGTTTGGAACTGGCGCTGGCCTGTAATTACCGAATGGCGGTCAACTCTCCGAAGACTGTTCTGGGATTTCCGGAAGTGCAACTAGGCCTGCTGCCCGCCGCCGGTGGCACACAGAGGCTGCCACGGCTTATCGGACTGACAGCGGCTCTGCCCCTGGTGCTTACGGCACGCAATCTCCGGGTGAAGCAGGCGAGCCGCGCGGGACTCGTAGATGAGCTTATTCCTCCCTACGGTGCTAAAGAAACAGCGGTTAAGAAGGCCCTGGAACTGGTCAACAGAGGAAATATCACAAGAAAGCGGAAGCGTTCCTTTGTTACTTTTCTTATGGAATCCAATCCCGTGGGAAGAGCAATAGTGTTTTCGCAGGCCAGAAAAATGGTTGAACGCCAGACTTACGGCTGTTACCCTGCGCCGTTTGCCATCATTGAAGCAGTGGAACATGGCCAGAAACACGGAAAGGCCGCAGGACTGAAAAAAGAGATAGAAATTTTCAGCAGGCTGGTTACTACTTCCCAGTCTAAAGCTCTTATGAGCCTTTTTTTCGGGATGAGCGATCTGAAAAAAAATCCTCAGAAAAGCCTCGCCCGGAAGGTGAGGCAAATGGCCGTCATCGGAACGGGACTTATGGGGCAGGGAATTGCCTCTGTCTCCACGGCTATCTGCGATACCATCCTGATGAAAGATGTAAAGCTTGATGACGCCGCCCGTGGAATGAAGGAAATATGGAAAGGATTGGAAAAGAAAACCAAGTCGGGCGCTATTGTCGGCTTTGATCGTGATATTCAGTATGGAAAACTTGTGCCCTGTGACGACTATTCCTTGTTTAAAAATACAGACTTGGTTGTTGAGGCCGTGTTTGAGGATCTTGCTGTGAAAAAGCGCGTTCTGGCCGATGTGGAAACCGCGACGGATGAACGCACAATTTTCGCTTCCAATACCTCGGCAATCCCGATTCAGGATATAGCCGCGGGATGTAAGAGGCCGGAGAACGTCATCGGCATGCACTACTTCTCCCCCGTGCCCAAAATGCCGCTGCTGGAAATCATCACCACCGGCAAGACCGCGCCGTGGGTGACGTCCACAGCCCTGGATATGGGTATAGCTCAGGGGAAAACCTGTATCGTTGTCAAAGATGGCCCCGGATTTTACACGACACGGATTCTGGTGCCCCTGCTAAACGAAGCCGTTCTTCTCGTGGAGGAAGGGGCGGACTCTCTCGATATTGATAGAGCTATGCGGCAATTCGGCTATCCTGTCGGTCCCATAACCCTCATTGACGAGGTGGGGATTGATGTAGGCGCCCACGTAGCCAAGGAACTGGGAGGGATGTTCGCGGCAAGAGGAGTGCAGCCTTCAGATACTTTCCCAAAACTTATTGCCCAGGATTATAAAGGAAGAAAAAATAAGAAAGGGTTTTACCTCTATGATGCAAAAAAGAAGAAGGGACAGAAATTGCCCAATGAAGAAGTATATGCCCTGCTGGGCGGTGCGCCCCGCAAAAAGTTTGATGCAAAATTGATTCAACAGCGGGTAAGTATGATGATGATTAATGAATCGTTGCTTTGTTTGCAGGAGGGAATTATTTCCTGCCCGCGGGACGGGGATATAGGAGCTGTTTTCGGTTTGGGATTTCCACCCTTTGAAGGAGGCCCGTTTCGTTATATCGATCATCTTGGTGCTTCTTCTATCATGGCCACGCTGGAATCTCTGGAAAAAAATTACGGAAAGCGTTTCACTTCCCCGCAGATACTCAAAGACATTGTGCAAAGCGGCAAGAAATTCTACGAGTAATAATATATCATGCCCGGGGCTATGTAAGGCTTTAAGCTTCCCGATTTTATGGCTAAGATTTTCTTAATTTTAGTTTGTTATCTTTCGCAGTTATAGAAGTAATGTTTTACCGCAGAAATTTCCGGCCGCAGTGCCATTTCTTAAGGACGGACATGTACTTGATGTTGAATGCAAAAGAAAAACACAAAAGGAGGTTTTTGTATGGCAAGTCTTATTCTGGATGAAAGGGATCAACTTTTTGTCCTCAACGAAATGTTCGAAGTAGAGAAGCTCTGCGAGGCGCCGCGTTATGCGGACTTTTCGCGCGAAACGTTCGACATGATCATGACCGAGGCACAAAAACTGGCGAATGATGTGATCCTGCCCACCCTGGCCGAAGGCGACAAGGAAGGCTGCCGTTTAGTGAACGGGCAGGTACATGTGCCTGCCTGCTTCCATAAAGCATACAAACTATTCTGCGAAGGCGGATGGAACTGCATGGCCACCCCTGCGGAGCTAGGTGGCCAGGGCCTGCCCGTTACCATTCGCATCGCTGCCCATGAATGGTTCACGCATAACTTCGCATTCGCAGCCTATCCCGGCTTAGGCGAAGGTGCTGCCCACCTGATCTTAACCTACGGGTCCGCAGAGCAAAAGGAAAAGTACCTGCCCAAAATGGTCACCGGTGAATGGACTGGAACCATGGCCCTCACCGAACCCGGTGCCGGCACTGACGTGGGCAACCTCTCCACCAGGGCCATCCGCCAGCCAGATGGCACTTTCCTCCTTCAGGGCACCAAGTGCTTCATCACCGGGGGAGATTCCGATCTGGCCTCCAATGTCGTCCACCCTGTCCTGGCCCGCATTGAAGGTGACCCGGCCGGAACCAAGGGAATTTCCATTTTTCTGGTGCCTAAATTTCTGATCAATGATGACGGCAGCCTGGGCAAACGCAACGATTACGAAATCGCCAGGATCGAAGAAAAGATGGGCATCCATGGAAGCGCCACTTGCATGATCAATTTCGGCGACAATGGACAGTGTTACGCCGAACTCCTGGGCAACGAACGCGAGGGCATGAAAGTCATGTTTCAGTTTATGAACGAGGCTCGCTTGAGCGTGGGCCTGCAGGGCTTGTGCACCGGCTCCATCGCCTATCTACACGCCCTGAAATACACCAAAGAACGCTTCCAAGGCGCGTCGCTCATGGAATTCAAGAACCCCAACGCACCGCGTGTGACCATCATCAATCACCCGGACGTACGTCGTATGCTTCTATGGATGAAATCCCACGTAGACGGCATGCGTGCCATGACCTACTTTACCGCGTTGTGCTTAGATAAGCATCTGATCGTCGAGGATGAAGTCCAAAGGGACAAATGGCTGGGTCTGGCCGAGATGCTCACCCCAATCCTCAAAGCCTACTGCTCCGACATGGGCTTCCGTGTTACTGAAACGGCCATGCAGTGCTATGGCGGCTACGGTTTCTGCGTCGAATATCCGGTCGAACAGTTTATGCGCGACGGAAAGATTGCCTCCATCTACGAAGGCGCCAATGGCATCCAGGCTCTTGACCTGGTCGGCCGAAAGATGGGCATGAAAAAAGGCGTCTACTTTATGAGCCTCCTGGGCGAAATGAGTGCCTGCTGCGCTAAATACAAGGACCTGCTGCCCGACCTGGCGAACGATGTTCAGGCTGCGGTCAATGCCCTCACCGAAATGAGCATGTATTTTGCGAGTTGTGCCAAGGCAGGCAAGTTCCTGGTCCCGATCGGCAACGCCTATCCCTTTCTCGTGCTGATGAGCAAAGTCATTATGGGTTGGTTCCTGCTCTGGGAAGCCGGTGTAGCCAAGACCAAACTGGACGCCCTGGCCAGAGTCAACTCCGCCGATCCAGCCGGAGGCACTGGCTGGGCCGCATTTCTCAAAAACGATAAAGATGCCATCTTCTATACCGGTAAGCTCGCCGGCGCAAGTTACTTCATCAAGAACGTCCTGCCCGAAGTGGACGCTGCTATCAGGGGTATAAAAAGCGAAGACATGTCCATCATGGAGATTCCGGAAGAGGCGTTTGCTTCGTAGAGTCAAAAAGAATAAAGATCCATCCTCCTGTTTCCCCCTTGATTCCAAGGGGAGAAAAAGGTAGGAATTACGTATTTCGCAGACCATTATAATTTGGCTTCAATAAGTTCTTTCCAGGGGAGAAGCCTTTAGAAGCTTAATGGACTTGATATATGCGTTTCTTAACTGCCAATTTTATGCAAAAAATATTAATAGGAAAGGAGATGTTTATGAAATGTAAGAAACTTGTAGGGCTTCTCTGTGTGGGGTTTGTCTTGTTTTTTGCCGGATCTGCATCTGCTGATGGAATTCAAGCAAAAGAAAAATATGCAAATCTCCCCGGTGTACAACACTTAAAACAAATCAAACCAAACGGTGACTTTGTGTATGTTGTCAAGTTAGGTACACTGGCTCCGGAAGGGGTAGGTTGGGCTGCTTTAATCAAAACCGTGGTTAATCCCGGTATATTAAAAGTAACGAATGGCCTGATATATTTAAATTGGTATTACGGCGGCACAATGGGCGATGATCAGGACATATTGGCCAAACTGCGCAATGGACAGTTACAGGGAGGCGGTTTTTCCGGTCAGGGAATGGTGATGGCTTGTCCGGAGATAGCGTTACTGGAACTCCCGTTCTTATTTGAGAGTTATGACGAAGTTGAATATATTTACTCTAAATTAAGGCCCCGCATTAGTCAGTGGTTTGAAAAGAGAGGATACCACCTTGTTTTGTTGGCCGAACAGGATTTTGATCAGATCTATTCCACGAAACATGAAATCAAAACGCCGGATGATTTTAAGAAAAGCCGTTTTTTGACATGGTATGGTCCGCTGGAAGAGAGGACTTTGAAGGCTTTAAGTGCGAGTCCTTTGCCGATTCGCGTGCCTGAAGTTGCCGCTTCTATCCGTACAGGTGTTTGTGATGCATTCATCAGCCCTGGTATCTGGGCGGTCGGCACCCAGATGTATACTGTTATGAAATACCTCAATCCCATGCACATACGGTATTCGCCGGCCGGAGGCATTATAACAATGAAAACATGGAATCTTCTGCCCAAGGAAGTACAAATTGCTATTGATGATTATGTATTATCCATAGAGAAGGATTTCAGGCAGAAAGTGCGCGAAAGCAATGAAAAATGCCTGAAAGCCATGTACAAATACGGCATGAAAGAAGCCAAGATGACGCCGGCGGAGATTGATGTTCTGAAGAAGAGAACCATGCCTATTTGGGATGAATTCGCTGAAAAAGGATTCTATTCCAAGGCCGAGTTAAATGAAGTTAAGGGCCTCTTAGCGGAGTATCGAGCCAAGAAAGGGAAATAAATAGTTTGTATAAGAAAGAAAAAAAAAGAGGTTAGCAACCGTAACCTGATAACCCGATGGTAAGGCGAAGTCATTTACGATCGAAAGGAAAAACAGCGAACTTATAACTTCTATGTGATAAATAATTCAGGATTCTTTGGCCACGCCAGAGAATGAAAGATGTAAAATGTCTTTACTCATCTTGACCTGTGGAACCAAACCATAAAAGAGCCCAATTCGAGAGTTGGGCTCTTTTATGGTTATTCCTTCAAAATAAAAAGATTATTCTGGTTTACTGATTATTTTTTTGAAGTCGGTAATTATCGATTCATTCAATCCTTTGCATTAATTTACTATAATAGTTCTACTCCCTCCGCCTTCACCAAGGCATGGTTTTATTTAACTCACTGATCTTGTTAATGGCTAATACTATTTCTTATGCATTCCAAATGTAGATCTATGATTTGTGAAAATGTGTGAAACTTTATTGATGGCAATTAGGGAAATTAGAGACAACGCCCTGTTATTTGATTTCCGCTATTCAGGCAAACTCAAACGTGCTCTTTTGCGCGAACGGCAATTCGCGCAGGTTATAGATGAAAATCAGGCTAGTTTTTCATTGACACACATGTCCGAAATTCCTATAGTTCCAATATGAATAAGCAATATTTTATCAAAGCACGAATACCCGTATGAACACCATTATGTCATCGTTTGTTCTCGCCGGGATTATCGTTAAAGTCGCCCTGATATTTGCTGTTTTAATCTTCCCCGGATATTGCATCCTGCGATGGTTTGCAAAAGAACGTATCGATCAGGATCAAGCATTCCTTTTAGCCACACCTGTCACGATCCTTATTGTGGGACTTATCTTTGTGGTATTGTTCTTACTGGGTGCTCCCAAATGGTTGCATCAGATCATTTATTTATTTGTAATCCTGACCGCAGGAACGCTGGCCATCAGTCGCAAAATTCGAAAGGATATCTCCGGGCTTTCCGGCATATGTAAGGTAGGACTTTTTTTCGCATTCCTTTCCGCTCTGATTAGCGTTTGTTTTATTGCAATCGGACATGTCAATCCCGCCCATACCGTTCAAAGTTGTTCGGAAGTTGCTCTGCGAAATCCCTTGCATCCGATGACTGTTGACAACGGAATACAATATTATTTGGGACTCACCCTTGCCAATCGCCTTGATGTACATACATTTGATTCTGTCTGGGGTGTCTGGATAGTAAATATTTTCGATCGTCCACCACTCATGGGAATGCTCTATGCCATTCAGTTGCTTGCAACCGGATCAAGTTCCGCCCCGTTATACTGGGACTATGAGATTCTAGGTATTGTATTGAATAGCCTTTACCTAATTCCCCTTTATTTCTTATTATCGCGACTGTTTCAAGACCGGCGCATGGCAGGATGGATAGCAGCAGCCACCTTGCTTAATATATTCATTTTCACTAACACTTGGTATACATGGTCAAAATTAATGAGTGCGTTCTTTATTCTGACCGCATTGTCTTGTGTCCTATCATGTAATGATTTCCGCTGGCGCAATGCCTTTTCGACTGGCGTTTGCTGTGGGCTGGCAATATTATCGCATGGATGTGCAATTTTGAGCATCCCTTGCCTGATGCTCTATCAAGGGGTAGCATTGTGGAGACGGGATAAATCCTTTCGACGAGTATTCGTGATCGGAGGATTGATCGTAATCTTTACTGCGACCTTACTCGCCGTTCAACTCCCGTGGGAAATCTACAAGGTTCGTTACTCACCCGACCGACAGTACCTTCTCAAGTATCACTATTTTTCCAACATAACCTTCAACTATACATTTACCAAGGATATCAACCCAGACTCGGTTAATGTTAATGGGCATAAATTCTACGACATATACTCGATTGATAAATTTATGACGACAACATCCTTAAATGACTGGATCAAGGCGTTTTTCCAATCGACGACACTGCAGGAACAATTTCAACATCGCCTGCATAATCTGACTATCAGCCTTTATGACAAAGGGTTTGCCGAACTATTCAGTACGATAATGTCCGGGGGATGGAATTCTTATTTCGCGTCTGATTATTGGTTGATATTTTTCAATCAACTCTTCGCCATTGGCCCATTGAATATCTTATTTAACGTTCTTTTTTTCGTCATTTTTTTTATCCGCGGACGAATTGCCAGTCATGATGGCAGAAATACCTTAAACACGGATATGCCTCGCCTTCTAATCCTGCTTTCGTTCGTTATTATCAGTCTGATTTTTAACATACTTTTGAAATGGTCTTTACCGAAAAATCATGAACTGCCTTATCTGGAACTCGTTCTTAGCATAGCGCTGATGGCGGGTTTTGCGTTTTCTCTCCATCCTTTTGTGCGAATCGTATTGATGACGTTCATTGGTCTACGGTTTTTTCATTATGTGTATTGCGCCACTGTAGCGCATGGTTATTCCATCTTTGATTTTTTCAGCATCGCTATGACGACTGCTGTTATCGCGGTATTACTAATACCGGTCTTTCCCCTTAGAAGGCGATCTCCTTAGACAACAGAACAGACAATGTTCTGCATTAATACCTGAATATTGAATGAACAATTGAAAAAATAGGTTTAACACCTAAAAATATAGCCACGATTTCCCGATTATCCGAATTCGTATTTGAGTTTATTGCATCAGGCGGGCAATATCTTTGCACCACATTTGAACAAGGTCGAGTTCTCTGACATCAAATATTTCAGCAGCAACAAGCCGATCATAACAAATCAGAAGATTTTCCATGATGGCGGTTTTCCCCTGGCGCAACGGAATTGAAGAAAGCAGATCCACAATCCTTTGGTTGTTTAAATAGCCGGGAATTTCCTCCTTGAAATCACACAGCAGGTCGTGATTATTCCTTTCATGTATAGCTTCCGGGGCATGGAATACCATACCACAACCAAATTCCCAAAGACATCGTTGTGCAATGAAAGAACGCCAAATATCTGTCATGCGGAATGAGCAGGAACTTGGCAGGTACATCAGGGGATAGGCATCCGGCCACCACCATGTGGATTGACTGTTGAACGGACACCATGTGCCGGGAGGAAGCCAAACACTGGAGTTTTTCTGAAATTGAAATTCTTTGTCCATGATGATGCTCCCTATGGCATCCACGTCGGGGTGCAAGTCAACTAGACCCTGCTGAATGGGGCAGTTGAAATCAGCAAGCTCGGCAAGTCCTTTATGTTCAAAAGTGTGAGGGTCCCTGATTAACTCTAGGGGAAACCCCCGGGGCCAAATAATGTGATCGGAAAATAGACGGAAAACATTCAACCATGACCGCGCCTCAACTCTTTGGGCACGTGTATGTTGTTGACGAAAAGCCCAATTGGGGGCTGGTGTGTTGTCATCATCCGTCTCGTAAATGCAGGAGGTTCTCCGGCGAATAGCTTCAAGATACCCCAAGTTTTTTCGCACATAATGTCCTGCAGGCAACAGGCTGGTGATTTCATAAGGCAGTTTCAACTGATCGTCCCAGGAATAAAAGTCGGCGTATCGCAAAGAAAAAGATACCGGACCTTTTTTGTCACCTATCACGATCAGGCTGGCATCGGCCGCATACATTCGTTTTGCCAGTTTGCGGACACAGGCGGTCGGAGATTGAATGGTTGTTATTACACAAACAAGTTTTTGGTCAAACATAGAATACCTCAAGTTGTGGAATTATGCTGATGAATAAATGTCCGCAATTTGGCAGCATCACACCACCATACTTTTATTGCTATATTTACATAACGGAAGTTTCGCCAAAAAGTGTTTTTGCTTGAACCTTCTTTACGGCCTATCCAAACTGTAGGTACTTGTTCTATTCTATAACCAAGTTTCAACGGTTTAACTGTTGTTTCTATATTGATTTCATGCAAAGTGCCTTCCCATACAATAGAACGGCATATCTCGGAGGAAAGTAGCTTGTAGCCATAAGTAAGATCCCCGAGACGAGTCCAATAAAGTACTCGGAAAATTTTTTGAAACAACCAATTAAGGATAAATTTTAAAGGATCATAATTTTGAAAGCCCCCTCCTTTTAACCAACGATTACCTATAACACCATCGCAGCCGGTTTCTTCTACTTTTTTAACCATACGTTCTATGGCCTCCGGTTCGGTTTCCAAGTCGGCAGAAATAAGAACAACGTGTGTGCCTGTAATCATCTCCATCGCTTCCCGTAGCGCCCAGCCAACACCCGGCGTGTGTTCCTGAACATGTTTTCGGATATTTGAATTTTCTTTAACAAGACTGTCACAGCTCTCCATACATTCAGCAGAGGATCTTGGTGAAACAGTTAAAATGATCTCTTTAACGTATCCATGGTCTATTGCCTTAATTCTGGCAATAGTTTCCAATAAAGACCATGTTTCCGAGTAAACTGTAATAATAATAGAAAGTTCTATTTTGTTCATATTTATTTTTTATTGTTTGTTTATGGGCGAACTATAGAAATTCCGGCCTTGTGTGTCAAGAGTATTCTAAAAACAGAGTCTTATATTATTTTTATACCTAATGACACTTTTCTACTATATATAATTCTGTATTTCAGGATTCATAATCTTAAAAAATAAATGAATTTAGTGGCGACTAAAATTATTTGTTGACAAAGAATAAACAAATGTTTAAATAGTGAACAATACTTCACATTATTGTTTGATTGTGGTTGAGTAGTTTTCTTATGTTAATACATTAGAGGGAATTAACTCATATGGCAATTAAGTCTATTAGTATTGAATCTTCAAGAAATTATTTCTGTAAATTAAACCTCACTCATAAATCGAATTATTATTGTAAATTAAAAATTATCCAGGATTAAGTTTTTATTTCATAATTTATTTTTAAGTTATCTAAAAGTAAATTTTAAGAAGTAATGTAAATGAAGTTCTTCTGGTCATAATTAGCGGCAAAACAGCATAATCTACAATATACTGTGAAATAATAATTATTATTATCTATTAAAAACATCTTACGAAGGAGGCTTTTATGAAATGTAAAAAAATTGTATGGCTTCTGTGCATGGGGTTGGTTGTGATTTTTATGGGGTCCGCATTCGCGATTACGCCACAGGATAAGGCAAAATATGCAAATATCCCCGGTGGTAAACATTTAAAACAAGTCAAGCCAAACGGTGATTTTACATATGTTATTAAAATGGGTACGCTGGCTCCGGATGGAGTAGGCTGGGCTGCTTTAATCAAAGAAATGATTAATCCCGGAATATTAAAGGTGACAGGAGGTTTGGTGACTTTGGATTGGTATTATGGCGGTACGATGGGAGATGATCAGGACATCTTGGCTAAGATGCGCAATGGACAGTTGCAGGGAGGAGGATTTACCGGACATGGACTGGTGATGGCTTGTCCGGAAATGGCCTTAATGGAACTCCCGTTTTTGTTTGAAAATTATGAAGAGGTGGAATATGTTTACTCTAAGTTAAGACCCCGCATCAGCCAGTGGTTTGCCAAGAGAGGATACCACATTATTGTATTGGCAGAACAGGATTTTGATCAACTCTACTCTACAAAAATTCCAGTCAAGACGCCTGACGATTTTAAGAAAAGCCGTTTTTTAACATGGTACGGACCGCTGGAAGAAAAATCTTTAAAGGCCGTGGGGGCAAGTCCTTTGCCGATTCGTGTGCCAGAAGTAGCCGCTTCCATCCGTACAGGTGTTTGCGATGCCTTCATTAGTCCGGCTCTTTGGGCAGTGGGTACTCAGATGTATACAGTTATGAAGTATATGAATCCTCTTCGCATACGATATTCGCCGGCAGCCGGCCTTATAACAACACAGACATGGAATATATTGCCTAAGGAAGCTCAAGATGATATTGATAAATTTGCAATGTCTATAGAGAAAGAATTCAGACAGAAAGTTCGCGCCAGCAATGAAAAATGTCTGAAATCCATGATTAAATATGGTATGAAAGAAGTTAAAATGACGCCGTCGGAGGTTGAAGTTCTAAGAAACAGACTTATCCCTATCTGGGATGAATTTGCCGAGAAGGGATATTATACCAAGGCCGAGTTAGCGGAGGTTAGGGGATTTTTAGCGGAGTTTAGAGCCAAGAATAAAAAATAAAAAATAAGTAAATCGGGGAGAGGGAAGGGGGACGCCCTTAAAATTGTAAAATAATGGAAACAGGATTGGTAAATGATTAAATAAAGGATAACCCATGCCACGCTCAGCAAGACTCGATGCACCCGGCATTTTACATCACATCATGATCAGGGGGATAGAGCGTCGAAAAATATTCATGGACAATAAAGATAGGGAAGATTTTCTGGTACGCCTTGAAAAACTCCTGCCTGAGACAAAACGTCATGTTATGCATGGGCTTTAATACCCAATCATGCCCATTTTCTTTTTCGGACCGGCAGTGTTCCGATTGCCACCCTGATGAGAAGACTTTTGACCGGCTATGCAGTCTATTCCAATCGTAGACACAAGCGGAGCGGTCAGCTCTTTCAAAATCGATATAAATCAATGCTCTGTCAGGAAGATACGTATTTAACGGAACTGGTTCGATATATTCATTTAAACCCTTGCCGCGCCGGACTTGTGAGAAGTCTTGAAGCACTTAGCAAATATCCATATTGCGGTCACAGTGTCTTGCTGGGCAACCAAAAGAGAGACTGGCAAGACAGTGATAGAGTGCGTTGCTATTTTGGAAAACAGAGAAATCGCGCCATTAGACACTATGATGCATTTGTATCTGAAGGCATCGATCAAGGCCGTCGAGAGGATCTGGTCGGTGGTGGACTGATCCGAAGCCTGGGAGGATGGTCGGAGATAAAGACAGTAGGCCTGAAGGGATCGCACATGAAGAGCGATGAAAGAATACTCGGAGACGGTGATTTTGTTGAGGCGGTATTGTCGGAGACTGATGAAAAGTCTGAACGGCATTACGCAATACGGCGTTAACGAGCAGCGACGATATGCGCTGTCGAAGGAGATGATATTTTTTCCTGAAGTAAGAACCTACAAAAGTAAGAGCAAGAAGTTTGTTTTGTTATTGGGCATCAAGCGAGTTAGGGATATCACATACAGAGTTGGCTCGACGCATAGGTATAAGCGTGCCTGGGGTAGGCTACTGTGCCCAAAGGGGTAAGCTGATAGTAAAAGAAAATGATTATCAGCTAATGGATGAATAGTAACTTAGAATTTTAAGGGCGTCCCCATGATCCCATGATCCTCCTTAAAATAATAATTGGAGGATTGTTCGTCTCCCGCCGCGTCCGGATTTTCAACTTACATTTAGTTTTATTTTAACATTTTAACGCCTTGAGTTGCTATCATATCTATCCCAGCGATTAAATTTAGTTTTAATCTTATATGTTTTATACAAATGATATTTTTTTGCTGTATGTAAATTCTGTATTTCAGGATTCATAATCTTAAAAAATAAATAAATTTAGGGGCGATTAAAATTATTTGTTGACAAAAAATAAACAAAGGTTTAAAAAGTGAACAATACTTCACATTATTGTTTGATTGTGGTTGAGTAGTTTTCTTTCTTAACTTGCTGGAGGAATAAACTCATATGGCCGTCAACTCTTCTTATTGTACCAGCTCTACGAAGTGCATTTTTTTTGCCAAGTCTCCATTAAAGTATTTACCTAAATTAGGATGTTTCAAGGCTGAAGTTTTAATTTTCATTCAATAAGTTTATTTTTTTAAGTTTACAGAATAAATTTTAGAAATGTAATAAGACTTAAGTATCGCTGATCATTAATTTGGAAAAAAGAAAGTCCGATTCAGGAATTACTGTGAATTTCACATTCACGTAGTTTATAAATCAACTTTGGAGAAGGGGAGAAATTATGAAAGGGAAAAAAGTCGTATCGTTGCTTTGGATCGGGTTTGTCGTGTTTTTCTTAAGTTCAGCAGTTTTATTTCAGGAGGCGTGGGGAGCACAGGATAATATCAGGCAAATGAGAAACGGTAAGATGGTTTATCTCTGTAAAATGGGTACATTGGCTCCAGATGGTGTCGGTTGGGCGGCATTGATTAAAGAAATGATTAATCCCGGCGTATTAAAAGTTACTAATGGCGAAGTAGTTTTAGATTGGTATTACGGCGGAACAATGGGAGACGATTTGGATATATTGGCCAAGATGCGCAACGGCCAGCTGCAGGGAGGCGGATTTACCGGATGGGGAGTTGTGATGGGTTGTCCGGAGATGGCCTTGATGGAACTTCCGTTCTTATTTAGTAATTATGACGAAATAGAATATGTTTATTCTAAAATAAGGCCTCGTATCAGCCAGTGGTATCACAAGAGAGGATACCACATTCTTGTACTGGCAGAACAGGATTTCGATCAGATGTACTCCACGAAACATGAAATCAGGACCCCGGATGACTTCAAGAAAAGCCGTTTCCTGACCTGGTATGGTCCACTGGAAGAAAAATCTTTGAAAGCTCTGGGGGCAAGTCCTCTTCCGATTAGAGTACCGGAAGTTGCTGCTTCGATTCGCACCGGTGTTTGTGATGCTTTTATCAGTCCTGCTCTTTGGGCAGTAGGAACACAGATGTATACTGTTATGAAATATGTCAATCCTCTGCGGATACGGTATTCGCCCGCGGCGGGAATTGTATCGAACCAGGCATGGAATTTATTACCCAAGGAACATCAGATTGCCATCGATAATTTTGCACTGTCGATAGAAAAAGAGTTCAGACAGAAAGTCCGTGCCAGCAATGAAAAATGTCTTAACTCTATGATTAAGTATGGCATGAAAGAAACAAAAATGACGCCTGCGGACATTGAGGTGTTCAGAAAGAGATTGATACCTGTTTGGGAGGAATTTGCGGGGAAGTATTACTCGAAAGCCGAATTAGAAGAGGTGAAAGGTTATTTAGCGGAGTTTAGAGCCAAGAATAAAAAATAAGTAAATATATAGATAGAAATAAATTTAATAAGCATATCGTTTTAAAAACGATTAAAGTAGAAAACCCGTGTAAAAACGGGTTTTCTATTTGACATACAAAGAAGATTTCCTTATATACTTCAACCAGAAAAAACGCTGTTATCTTATAAATTACAGAAGGATTGAACTATGAAAGGTTTGTTCGCGAGAAAGCCGCTGCAACTTATCATGGCGGAGCCTGAGGTTGAACAACATCAACTAAAAAGAGTGCTTGGACCGTGGGGACTGATCAGTCTTGGAATAGGCGTAATTATCGGCGCGGGAATTTTTGTGCTGTCAGGACAGGCTGCGGCAACTTATGCCGGTCCCGCAATTATTCTTTCCTTTATCATTTCCGCATTCGGATGCGCGCTGGCCGGCCTGTGTTATGCGGAATTTGCTTCGATGATTCCGATTTCCGGCAGCGCTTATACCTATGCCTATGCGACGCTGGGAGAATTTCTGGCATGGATAATCGGTTGGGATCTTGTGCTGGAGTATCTTTTCGGTGCGTCAACTGTTGCGGTTGGCTGGTCGGGCTATGTAGTAAGTTTCCTGAAAGATTTTAATATCAACATTCCGGCTGCTTTCTGCCAGGCGCCATTTTCATATTCCCTTACCGATGGCTGGAGCACAAGCGGCGCAATTCTGAATTGTCCGGCCATTTTCATTGTCGGACTTATGACAGCATTATTGGTTGTTGGTATCCGCGAATCCACACGAGTTAACAATTTTATCGTGCTTGTCAAATTGATCGTTATTGTCCTCTTTATTGGAGTAGGAATATTTTTC
This sequence comes from Deltaproteobacteria bacterium HGW-Deltaproteobacteria-2, assembly GCA_002840505.1. Lineage (NCBI taxonomy): Bacteria > Deltaproteobacteria > Deltaproteobacteria bacterium HGW-Deltaproteobacteria-2. The sequence continues at coordinate 28,664 of PHBC01000002.1, forward strand.
ATCAGATTCGCCAACTGGTCGCCGTTTCTACCCGATAATACAGGCCATTTCGGTTCATTCGGCTGGAGCGGAGTAATACGCGGCGCAGGAGTTATTTTTTTCGCTTACATCGGTTTTGACGTTGTTTCTACGGCGGCTCAGGAAGCGCGCAACCCTCAGCGCGACATGCCGATCGGTATTCTGGGATCGTTAGTTGTCTGCACAATCGTTTTTATTCTTATGACAGGAGTGCTGACCGGCATCATGAAATATACAGAACTGGCAGTCCCTGATCCTATTGCCGTTGCAGTTAATGCCGCAGGGCCGGGTATAGCGTGGCTTAGGCCATTCATTAAAATCGGCGCTATCGCCGGATTGAGTTCCGTCGTGCTGGTACTGCTCATGGCTCAGCCGCGCGTTTTCTTTTCCATGGCGCGTGATGGTTTGCTCCCTAAAGCCTTTGCCCGTGTACATCCGCGTTTTAAAACCCCTTATGTGCCGACAATTCTGACAGGATGTGTCGCGGCAATTATATCAGGCCTTTTCCCCATAAATATCCTTGGAGAGCTTGTTTCCATAGGCACGTTACTGGCATTTTTCATTGTTTGTCTCGGTGTGCTTGTTTTGCGCTACCGCCATCCGGAAATCCCGCGCGTGTTTCGTACACCATGGGTTCCGTTTGTCCCTGTCGCCGGTGCTGTCGTAACCATGCTCCAGATGGTATTTCTACCTTTTGACACATGGGTTCGTCTTATTATCTGGATGGCGATTGGCTTCGTCATTTATTTTTTTTACAGCCGGAAACACAGCAGACTGAGAATTTTATCTCCGGAAGAATGATTAGGATATAAGAAGTTTAAGAAATATCTCGAAAGGTATAATCTTCTATATTTTAGGGCTTCTCCACATCAGCCAAAGAGGTGGTGATTCTGTGCCCGGGAAAATCTTTTTGGTGACAACAAATCCGAAACTTCTGTAAAAGGGGATATTTGCTTCTTTGGAGCTTTGCAGGAATGCTCCGCACTTTTCACGGTCGCAAATATCCAGTATGGGCTTCATCAAAGCCTTGCCCGTGCCCTTGCCCTGATTTTCAGGGACCACTCCTATGAACTGTAAATAATAATATCTTTCCCTGGGGTGGTCTTTCTTCATGTCCTCCATTGCCAATGCCAGACGTAATAATCCCGTCCAACCAACGGCAGTAATCATTTTAGGTATAAGGGTAAATTGCCTTGCATAACCTGCCTCTAATGTGCCGGGCGGGTACCATAACGCTCCTCCGGTATAATCTTCCGTTGTAAGCACATGCTCATGCCGCAGACATAAGTCTGATATGCATGATTGAAATAGAATCTCCATTCCATGAGTTCTTTTTTTATCCTTACGGACAAGCCAGTTGATAACAGGGTCATCGTTAAAAGCTCTTGCCAGAGAGGATGTTAAGCGATAGGTATCTTTGTGAGAGGCTTTTCTAATCTTATTATTCATATGTTTTCCTTATCACTTCCAATTAAGCTTGTCCCAATATTTATATTCATTGGTCCACTCATTTTTGTTGAGTTTTACCAAATCCTGAAAATATTTTCTATTCTCTTTGAATCGTGTATTTTGTTTGGAATAAGTTTTCTTTTTACTGATATCATTGGCAAGAATTTCTCCCAGTCTGAATGCCTTTGCTCCTGTGTTTGCAAAAGCTTTTACTCCTTCTCTTGCAGATATACCGGTACTGCCGGTAATGAAAGATCCGAAATTCAGCATGATCTCATTGAGGTAATCAAGAACCTGTTTATAGTGTCCTGGACCTCCCGATGTAGCTATGTTAACGGTGTATTTGCCGGTCAATAATTGGCAGTGAACTGTGTCGGACATGCGGTCTAGCATGGTTTTCATTTGAGCGGTTACTGAATGGAAGTAGTTGGGTGAACCCATAACTAAACCATCAGCGGAGAGAATGTTTTTATAAATAACCTGGAGATCATCCTTATGTACACACTTGCCTGTTTCGTAACAGATTCCGCAGGCGTTACAATATTCCATCTTCAATCTGCAAAGATCAACAAGTTCAACGGCAGCACCTTGAGAACGTGCTCCATCAAGAACAGCTTTGACTAATTTCTTTGTTTGACTTTTGGATCCTCTGGGACTGGCATTAATGCCGATTATCTTCATTTGTTTAACCTCCCCTTAATATTTATGATTGCTTCGCAAATGTTATTGCCGATGTATTGACAGCAAGCAACGCCATAGTCAAGAGCTGTTTTTTGCCGGCAAGTAAAAATATTCTTAGTGACGCTAATTTGGGAAAAGAGGGTTTTTTCATTGACAGTATGATATATTGCCTTATATTATTCAAAACAAGTTGCTTTTAAAAAGAAAAAATCTTAATTATCTTGTGGTAATAATTGAATCAGTTAAAGGAGCCTTTTATGTGGGAATATACGGATAAAGTGAAAGAACACTTTCTCAATCCTCGCAATGTCGGTGAAATCGAAAATCCGGATGGCGTGGCGGAAGTGGGGTCGCTTGCCTGCGGTGATGCGTTGAAGCTTACATTTAAACTGGATGAAAATAAAAGGATAAAGGATGCCAAATTCAAAACATTTGGTTGCGCCAGCGCTATAGCCTCATCATCAGCGCTGACGGAAATGATCAAAGGGATGACAGTGGAAGAGGCGCTGAAAGTAACCAATCAGGATATCGCCGGTTATCTGGGAGGGCTGCCGGATGAAAAAATGCACTGTTCCGTTATGGGTAAACAGGCGTTGGAAAAGGCAATTGAAAATTACCGCGGAGCTCCGCCACTGGAAGCAGGAGCAAAAATTATTTGCGAATGTTTCGGTGTAACCGATAAAGAAATTGAACGGGCAGTGCGCGAAAACAATCTTTCCACTGTGGAAGATGTGACCAATTATACAAAAGCGGGAGGCGGTTGCGGTAATTGCCATGATGCCATTCAGCAAATCATTGATCAGGTTCGCAGTGAGCCCAAAACCGATACAAAGCCGAAACTAACCAATATTCAAAAGATTCGTCTGATTGAAGAGACGATTGAACGGGAAATAAGGCCTTCGCTCAAACATGACGGCGGTGACATAGAAATTATCGATATTATCGGTAATCGGGTTATTGTGGCCACCCGCGGAGCCTGTTCTACCTGTAAAGCTTCGGACATAACTCTGAAACATTTTGTAGAACATCGTCTTAAAGAACTTGTTTCGCCTGATATAGTAGTTGAGGAGGTCGCCAAATGATTACAATTTATCTCGATAACAATGCCACAACCCAGGTTGCTGAAGAGGTATTAGAAGCAATGCTGCCTTATTTTCGTGAGCTTTACGGCAATCCTTCCAGCATGCACAGTTTTGGCGGTCAGGTCGGCCAGAAAATTCGCACTGCGCGTGAGCAGGTGGCGGCACTTTTGGGCGCGTTGCCGGAAGAAATCATTTTTACCAGCTGTGGTACGGAAAGTGATAATGCAGCCATCCGGTCGGCGCTGGCAACTCGTCCGGATAAAAAGCATATCATAACCAGCCGCGTGGAACATCCCGCAATCCACGCATTATGCGCTCAATTAGCGACGCAGGGCTATCGAATAACCGAACTGCCTGTAGATAAAAATGGATTACTGGATCTGGAAAATCTGGAAAAAAGCCTGACTCCCGATACGGCTGTAGTCAGTCTGATGTGGGGGAATAATGAAACCGGCGTAATTTTTCCGGTGGAAAAGGCGGCTCAAATGGCGCATGAAAAAGGGGTTTTATTTCATACGGATGCTGTTCAAAGTGCCGGTAAAATTCCGATTAACATGAAAACCAATGTTATTGATATGCTTTCTATATCCGGGCACAAACTCCACGCACCGAAAGGTATTGGTATTCTCTATGTTCGTCGCGGTACCAGGTTTTCACCCTTTCTTATTGGAGGGCATCAGGAGAAAGGACGCCGTGGCGGAACTGAAAATACTCCCAGCATCGTCGGTTTGGGTAAGGCTTGCGAACTTGCGGATAAAAACATGCAAAAAGAAAATACGGAAGTAAAGCGTCTGCGGGATAAGTTGGAAAAAGAGCTTTTGGCAAGGATTCCTCAAAGTAGAGTAAATGGCGACACAGCTAATCGTTTACCTAATACAACAAATATCAGTTTTGAATATGTTGAGGGCGAAGCTATTCTCCTGCTGATGAATGAGCTCGGCATATGCGCATCTTCCGGTTCGGCCTGTACGTCGGGATCATTACAGCCTTCTCATGTTTTGCGGGCGATGGGAGTTCCTTTTACTATGGCTCATGGATCGATCAGATTCAGCCTAAGCATTCACAATACAGAAAAAGAAATTGATTTTGTAATTGATAAAATGCCGGCAATCATTGAAAGATTAAGAGGCATGTCGCCTTTCTGGAAGGCTTCGCAATCTTCCTGTGCAAGTAAATGATGTATGTGTAAAAGATATTGATAAAAGGTGCAAAATAAAATGAAACGGTCTGAACGAATCAAGGAATGCAAAGAAGAAATTAAGATATCCAAACATGTCAGGACTGAAATTCCTGATGTTGTAGATAAACTGGTATTATCCTGTAATAAAGATGGCTGTTTCGATCATGTCAGCGCCGAACCGATACCCAACAGAGCGGCAGTTGTCGATATTCTGGGGCGTGCCGCCCGCATTCTTTATCCCGGTTATTTCATCAATACCAGGTTGGATCAGACAAATCTGGAATATTATCTTGGCCAGGAAATAACGGCGTTTTTCGAGGTTCTTTCCGAGCAAATAACTCTGGCAATAAGACATGACTGTATTCGTCATAATCAGCCCTGCGTAAAATGTGAGGAGCTTGGTCAAAAGATAACGATAGAATTTCTACATGGCCTGCCTGAACTAAGAAGGCTCCTGTCCAAAGATATTCGCGCGGCCTATGATGGAGATCCGGCAGCCAAAGGCTACGACGAGATTATCTTCAGTTATCCGGGAGTATGGGCAATAATGGCATACCGTATTGCTAATAAGCTTCTGCGCAGTAGTGTGCCTTTGATTCCCCGCATCATTACCGAATATGCTCACAGTCATAGCGGTATAGATATCCATCCGGGAGCCACAATCGGGGAGAGCTTTTTCATCGATCACGGGACAGGCGTAGTCATTGGTGAAACGGCAACAATAGGGAAACGAGTACGCATATATCAAGGCGTCACTTTGGGCGCGTTGTCACTGTCTAAAAAAGAATGCCGGCTTTTGAGAAATAAAAAACGTCATCCAACAATTGAAGATGATGTAATCATCTATGCCAACGCGACCATTCTCGGAGGAGAGACTGTCGTCGGAGCGCGCTCGGTTATCGGTGGCAACGTCTGGCTGACCAGTTCAATACCGCCGGATACAGAGGTTTTTGTTAAGAAGCAAGACCTGATCTTTGGTGAGAAGAAATTTAAAAAGCAAGCGACAAAGAAAAAATACAGATAGTATATCTTCACATCTTTCTATTTTCTTATTGCAATCGCTTCGATCTCCAGAGGTGCTCCTTTCGGTAAAGCGCTTACCTCAACAGTTGAACGTGCCGGAGGTTCTTCAGGGAAAAATGTGGCATATATTTCATTGACGGTTGGGAAATCGGCAATATTTTTTAAAAAAATAGTTGTTTTGACAACATTGGACATATCCAAACCGGCTTGTTCGAGGATAGTTTGTATATTTATAAGTACTTGTCTGGCGGCTGTTTTAATATCTTTAATTATTTCACCGGTTGACGGATCAATTGGTAACTGGCCGGAAATAAAAATAATGTCGTTTACTTCTACGGCGGCGGAATATGGTCCGGCTACAGGAAATTTACTTGAAGCAATAATGTTTTTCTTCATTATTATTTTATGCCCTTGCTTTTTTGTTACAATATTCGGAACAAAATGAACCTAAACTATTTGCAGCATTCTATCTATGGAGAGCCGCGCTTTTACCATAATATCCGGATCAACTGTAATTTCGAACGATAAATCTTCGAGAGACCAGAGAACTTTTTCCAGAGTGATTCTTTTCATATTCGGACAAATAGCTTTTTCTGTTACCGGATAAAATAATTTATCCGGATTTTCTTTTTTCATTCTGTGAATTATACCGATTTCTGTGACTATGATAAATTCCATCTCCGGAGATTTTATGATATATTTGCTCATCCCTTCAGTAGAAGTAACAACATCGGCGAGCTCAGTTACTTCAGGTCTGCACTCCGGGTGTGCAATAACCTTCGCTTTCGGATGCAGCTTTTTGGCTTCCAGAATATTTTCCGGTAAGATTTTAGCATGAGTCGGGCAGTATCCTTCCCAAATAATAAAGTCATGTTTCACTTGCGCCGAAACATATTGTGCCAGATATTTATCGGGGATAAAAATAATTTCCTTATCTTTATGATTAAGTAAAATATTCTGCACAATTTTTACAGCATTGGCGGAAGTGCAACAATAATCGCAATAGGCCTTTACTGCGGCGGAAGTGTTTACATAGCAGACAGTTACAGCCTCAGGATGCTTGGTCTGAAGAGCTTTTAAACTTTCGGCATCAATCATATCAGCCATCGGACAGCCGGCATTTTTATCAGGAAGTAAAACAATTTTCTGCGGTGATAATATCTTCGCTGTTTCCGCCATAAAGTGGACGCCGCAAAAAACTATTATTGCGGCGTCTGTTCGTGCCGCTTCGATGCTTAATCCTAAAGAATCTCCTACAAAATCAGCAATGTCTTGAATTTCAGGGAGCTGGTAATTGTGAGCCAGAATAACAGCGTTTTTTTCTTTTTTCAGTTTTTTTATTTGATCAACAATATTCATTTTATTCTTCGCCTTATTGTTTCACAGGGCTTGCTTGGGATTTGTACCCGTGATTTTGTAGCAATTAAGTCAGAAAGAATAATTTGTCAAGAAATAAGGCAAAGAGGGACTGTTGACCGGGAGCGCATTCCCGCAGGGAGGCGCAATTATGATTTGACACCTTCCTTGCCGGAAAAAGCCGCAGGCTTTACAAAACGCTCATCTGTCCCGATAAAATCGGGATTGCGCTGCAAACCGCACCGCTCAACGTATATCAACATACGCCTCACGGTTCGTTTTTTGCGCGCCTTGCATCTGAACATTTTTGAACAGCCCTAATTATTTGACAATCCTAGGGAAGCTGCAAAACAGGATTCTCTGTCTCATCTTTAACGGCATTATTAGTTTCTTCTTTGGGTTTTGCATCAGAGAAAATAAAAAGTTTATCGCCGGATGAAATGCTTTTTGCGCTGGAGATATCGTTCCAGTTCATAATTGCTTTAACAGATACATTAAAACGTTTGGCAATAGAAGATAGGTTTTCGCCTTTTTTGACTGTGTAAACAGATTTTACTTTTTCATTATTCCATTGTTTCAGGAGATTTTCATATCTCTCGGAAAATCCGGAGGCAGCGCCCTTTGGTATAAAAAGATTGTGTTTGCCAATCGCTAAATAATAATTTTTGACATGAGGATTAAGGTCCTTTATTTCTTTAAAATAAGTATTTGCTGCCTGAGCAATTATATGCAGCGGCACAGGTTGATTTACGTTTATTTCTACACGATCGAACTGCACAGGTTTGTAGAGATCATCTTCATTTAAATGGAATCCATATTTCTCCGGATTTGATATAATTAGCTTTGCTGCCAGAATTTTAAAAACGTATCGTTGAGTTTCCTGATTCAAATAAAGGTGATAGTAGTTGTTCACTTTTTGCATCAGCATTTCTGTTCTCAGACCGTCTTCTCCCATATTGTAAGCGGCTGCGGCAAGTGTCCATGAACCGAAAAGCGAGTAAAGTTCTTTCAAATAAGTAATAGCTGCTTGTGTAGAAGTGAATAAGTTGCGGCGTTCGTCCGTATCTTTGTTTATTGTCATGCCATATCTGGAACCGGTACTTTCAATAAACTGCCAGAATCCGGCTGCGCCTTTACCTGACGTCGCCGATGATTTCAGATGACTCTCGGCAATAACAATATATTTCAAATCATCAGGGAGGGAACTGTCCTTCAATACTTTTTCAATATGAGGGAAATAACGATTGGCTCGTTTCAGCCACAAAATAACATCATCGCTATTACTTAGCGATACAAGCAATTCTCTCTCCAGTCTTTCTTTTACGTCAGTTTCGTTTAAAGGTACGAGCTCGTTGCAAAAGACAAGAGGCTCTTTGAATTTAAGCGCTTCAATGAGCCATTGTCCGGAGGATTGCTGCCATCCGGTTTGTGCTTCTGCTGTAATTACAACGCTGGTTATTATTGTAACTATAAGAATTAATCTGATTAATTGATACAAATATTTCAATGTGGCAACTCCCGTATTAATGATGTTACTTTTACTCCGTTAGAAAGGAAGCCCCTCTATGTGGGCGGGGTAAAGAATATAGAACGAATGTGGTTTTTAAAGCCTCACCCAAACTTTCTAACGGAGTTTACTAAGGCAAGAAGTGTTTGTCAAATCTTTATGTCAGTAAATATTTTTATGAAGATAAAGGTAATTAATTTAAAAAGGTTTATTCTTGCCAATGTTTTCTGTTGATGTTATAAAAAAAATATGAAGAACGTCATGGAATACAAGCCTAATTTATTATTCTTCCCCAAAGATATTAAAAAAATAAAAAGTTTGGGATTAGATTTAAACATTATAGAAAAACAACTGGCTTTGTACAGGCATGGTTCAACATTTTTAAAATTAAAAAGGCCGTGCAATGTTAAGGATGGGATCTTATCCTTTAAGCCAGCGCAAATAAAAAAACTTGTTTCTTTTTATGAGAAAGAATCGGGAAAATATAAGTTGATAAAATTTGTGCCGGCTTCCGGTGCCGCCAGTCGCATGTTTGCCGGATGGTTTTCAGCTCTGGATGCGGGAGGATTTAGCTCTCCGGCAATCAATAAATCATTTTTGCTTACTCTGAAAAAGTATCCTTTTTATGATCTGATCAAACAAAATAAACGTGCTGCAAAATTCATTGAACAAAAAAATATCGGCAATTTACTTGATTATATTTTGACGAAACAAGGATTAAATTTTGGCTGGCTGCCTAAGGCGTTGATTCCTTTTCATCGTTATACCGCGGCAGAGATTCGTACAGCGTTGGAAGAACATTTATTTGAAGCTGCTCAATATGTCCGTAGTGCAGGAGATCTATGCCATTTGCATTTTACAATTTCTCAAGAACATAAAAATAATATTACTAAAAAAATAAAGGCTGTAAAGCCGAGGTATGAAAAACTTTGCCGGATAAAATATAAAATAATGTCATCAGTTCAGTCGCCATCGACTAGTATGCTGGCAGTTGCTGAAAATAATATGCCGTTACGGGATGCCGCAGGTAATCTAATATTTCGACCGGGCGGCCATGGAGCTTTGCTTAAAAATTTACAGAATCTTGATGCTGATTTCATCTTCATAAAGAACATTGATAACGTTGTGCCGGAAAATAATTTAAAGAAAATTCTTCCCTATAAAAAAATGTTGGGAGGACTGGCCCTGCAGATTCAGCAGGAAATATTTGCATTTTTGCGTAAGATGGAAGATGAGGAAATTGGTTCCGGACAAATTAATGAAATCAAAAATTATTGTTCCCGGAGGCTCAATATAACATTTCCCCGCAGTTTATCGAAGCAGTCATTGAAGAGTCAAAGAAACATCATATTTTCTTCATTGGATCGGCCACTACGTATCTGCGCGATAGTGAGAAATGAAGGTGAGCCGGGTGGCGCTCCGTTCTGGGTTGAAGAACGCGATGGCAATCAAACTTTGCAGATTGTTGAAAGCGGGCATGTGGATAAAAGTAATAGTAAGCAGGTGACCATCTGGTCCACCGCACAATATTTCAATCCGGTGGATATGGTCTGCTGCACGAAAAATTATAAAGGAAAGAAATTCAATCTGGATAATTATGTAAATAATGATGCTTATTTAATTACCATTAAGAATGAAAAGGGGCGCTCTCTTAAAGCTCTGGAATTACCAGGTCTCTGGAATGGTGCCATGGCTTACTGGAATACTGTTTTTGTGGAACTTCCCATAATAGTCTTCAATCCGGTGAAAACAGTTAATGATCTTCTACGTCCAGAACATTTAATCAAATAAATTGTTCTAATCTTCTAATCTTCCAAACTTCTAAACCGTCTAATCTTCATCTTTATTTATATAACCCATCTTTCGCAATCTTCTCTTACCGCCGCTTTGGCCTTTATGGTATTTGATAAATTCTTGTGTTGATAAATTACATTTGTTTCGCGATCAGAGGGAGCATCACTATAGCGAACGCAGAGTGCGGCGGCAAGAGGAAGCAGGGTAATGATTCCGTGAGGTATTACGACGTGGGGTCCGGGAAAGTCGGCAATAAACAAAACAATATCATCATCAGTCGAAAGTTTACGCAAGTTTTCATTATCTGAATTATTGCGGCCGACAATAATTTTACCCTGGTCGTCTGCGCGAAAATGACGTCCGTATTTTAACAAGTGTAGATCATGAATATCATGGTTTTCCTGATGAGAAAATAAATCGTGCAGACGGCGCGTGAACATGGGATCAGTAAGCAGGCATCCTCCGGCAGGCGGTGCATAATCTGCAATCCCGAAATCGGCAGCTAATTTTATTTGACATTTGCGGCCGCGTCCCTGAATAGCAAGTAATTGAGATCGATCAATTATTTTATCTCTTTCCGCTTTGATCGGGTCAAGAAGCTGGGCGCTCAACGGACGTAAAATGTAATCCGAATAGCCTGAATTTTTGGCTACAATATAAAGAGATTGTTTGTTTTGTGACATTGGACGTTGACCGAGAACCTCTCCTGTAATAATAAAATCAAAACCGGTATTTTTCATTCTTTCCCCGGCTATTTGAAGCATAAGTGTATGACAATCAATGCAGGGATTCATGTTTTTACCATAGCCATAGCGCGGAGATTTAAGCATCTTAAGATGTGGAGTTGTAATATCTTCAACAACCAGAGGTAGATTTAATACACTTGCGGCGTAACATGCTTTTTGAGCGTCAAAAAAAGGGGTTGTAAATGTCAGACCAAGAACGTCAATCTTGAGCCTGCGGATTAGCTCAGCAGCCAGCATGCTGTCTAATCCGCCGGAGAAAAGGGCAATAGCTTTAACCATAAACAACCTTTCAAAAACAATTGTATAAATATTAAAATATAAAGAAAATAGGTGGCAGTAACGAAGGAGGAAATACAAAATGGAAACAAATTCCGGGTATATTATTTAATATACTTGCTATGCGGACAGCCTCATAATCTGAATGGTCGCTCGCGTGATGCATTTGCGGTACCATTAGTATTTGGCTATGTTAGCGGACCATACCTCCTGCAGCAGACCTCTTAATTCTTGATCAAAATCAAAATCAATAACGTACAAATCTTTACCTGTTTTAATCATGGTGCCGTTAAAGTTCAGGGCATAAGGTGCCTGTTTCTTCTCCGGTCCGGAAAATGTAAAATTACCGGAAATAAAGGGAATATTGAGACCGTGTAAAACCTTTACCATTATGTCTTCCGGAGAATCGTTGTCTTTAACGAAGATAATTTCGTTGCCTGCTTGTTTCAGAGAATTTACGAATTGCGGAGACAGGCTTTGTGAATAGATAATATATTTCTTGCCTTCTTTTTTTATCAGAACATCGGCTTTAATCGATAAATTAAAGCCGTCTTTTACGGTATCGAACATTTGAATATCAACGTCTTTTTCGGCGCTAAATCCTAAATGGGAAACAAGTTCATAAGAAAAATCTCTGGCTGATATTGCAGAGAAGACCGGCACAGGCGGCAAAGAATAAACTTCTTCGGGTTTGTCGACAAGACCTGTTTCCGGAGAAATTTCAGTGATAATTAAACCGTTTTTCCGGGAATAGTTTTTAATTGACTTGGGCAACAGTAAATCATTTTCATTAATCAGACGCAATCCTTGCTTTAATGCTTTTGTCTTTTTGGGAAGAGTGCTGAAAATTACCCAATCGACCATTACTTCTACCGGCGGATATGCACCGATCATAAGAGGCTTTTCACTTTTAATCATAGAGTAACTTTTGGTAGTATTAATAACTTTTTTCAGGATAGCGATTACGTCGTCATTCTTGTCCGTTTTAACTAAATAGTAGTTTGCCCAATTATCACTGATCATTTTTTTTAGATTATTATTGGCACGGTTCTCCAGATCAAGAAATACAGTTGTATTATCATCAAATTCAATTACAGGAATTTTAGAACAATCAATTGTCACCTGACCGGTTTTAGAGAAGGGAAGAAAATAATTGCCCGTAGTGGTAATCGATCCATTCATTTGGGTGATGATTTGCTTAAGTACAGCGAAACCGACTTCCGGTGGCATAACTTTTTTCTCTTTTACTCCACCAATTTTTTCAGGTTGAGGTGGGGGGGCGGAGAGTTTTGAAAAATTCTGTTCAATATCTTTAGTTTTTGCAGTAGTTTTGGCTAAAACTGTTCTGCCGGGCAACTTTATAACTGTACCCGGTTGAATTTTATTAACATTTTTAATACGGGGGTTTAATGATTTAATAGTTCTAATTGTTTTAGGGATATCCGCTTCGGCGACTTTTAGTTCGCGGCGGATGATTTCCATTAACCCGTCACCCTTTTTTATTTTATAATACCTGACCTTGGCGGAAGGAATTATTTTAGCGGATATGGCTTTGGAAGTAATTTTTTTGCTTTTAACTACTTTTACTTCTGTCTTGTTGAGTGTTGCTTGTGATGTCTCTCCCGCAGCGTTTGCCGGTTGGTAAACAAGAATGGCTGAAATTGCAACCGTAATCAAGACTAAAGCGTATCGCTTAATCATTAGTGTCTTCCCCCTGTTTAAGAGAGTTAAAATATCAATTAGTTCGTGTTTAAATACTCCAATTGGCAAGAAAAGTCAACTTCTTATATGATGTAAGTGAAAAATATTATTAATTATCCGGTGGGCGTAAAGATTACATTTTATTTTAGGGAATGTTAGTCTGTCTGTTTTTTTAGTCTCTATGGTTTTAAATTACTTTTTTCATGGCCGCGATAGCTACTTCAATTTGATCATCGGAAGGCTCTCTTGTTGTAATCTTTTGCAGTATTAGTCCAGGCCAACTCAGCAGTTGTACAAGTTTTGAATGGCTGTATTTACCGGTAAACCGGATTGCTTCGTAAGAAATACCGGCAACAACAGGAAGGAGCAGGATTTTGTAGAGTACTCTGTGCAGGAAATCCGGACGTCCTAGTAGAGAAAAGACTAATATGGAAACAATCATCACAAAAAGAATAAAGCTCGTTCCGCAACGGGGATGACGTGTAGAGAATCTTTTGACATTTTCCACGGTCAGTTCCTGACCATGCTCCCAGGCAAATACAGTTTTATGTTCCGCTCCATGGTACATGTATGTCCGTCGCATATCTTTCATTAAGAGTGTGGCGGAAAGAAAACAAAGAAAAATACCCAGTCGAACGCAACCTTCTAAAATATTCAGAAGAATTAAATTAGAAACGAAGATTTTAATTTTAGTAAAGAAAAATGCCGGTACGACAACAAAGAAAAAAATGGCCACAGTGAAACTGATAATAAAGGAAAGATACATTTCCCATCCTTTGGGTTTTTTTTCTTCTTCCGACAAGGCGACTTCTGCAGAAAACATAAGACACTTTATTCCAACAATCATCATTTCAAATAAAGTGATTGTCCCTCGGATAAACATCCATCCTAATATTTTATAGCGTTTGGTCAGGGGGATATATTCTCGTTCCTGAAAAACAATTTCTTTATCCGGTCTTCTTACTGCTGCTGCAATTCTGTTGCCGTGACGCATCATAACGCCTTCGATAAGCGCTTGTCCACCGGCTATGTCTTCAGATTTTGGTTTGTCTGTCATATAATATCATCCATTTTTTATTAATTTCGTTATATACGCACAAAGCAGATTGTCCTTCGGGACGAAATTTGAGTCAAATGGTCAAATGCTTGTTCGTAATAAAATCTGTTGTAGTGATTTATAGTATTTAATGATTAGTGTCAAATTATGATTTTAAATTCGTTGTTGCAAGATAAGTGTCCAATGATATAATGCCCAAAATTTGTAGAAATGTATTTAGGGTGATTAAAATGAGTTCAACAGATTTGTTTATAAAAGAATATCAGGATCGTTTTGAAAAAAAGATAAGGGAAAATGAAATTTCCTCTCTGGAACACTGGAAAGCACAATTGGACAAAATTATCGCGACGCGGCAGGATAGTGTTGCTTCGACGCAGTCGCAAATCACAAAAATATCAGAGATGATGGCTAATAGAATCAAAATTTTAAAAAAGGGACAAAATGGATAATATAGCCAATTTTTTATTTGAAGTCGGAATGCTCAGCAGAACGCCGCGCAGTGGTTATCAGTTTCTGGGCAGCGGCACGGAATCGGTAGCCGAACATATTTTGCGTACAGTGTTTGTCGGTTATACTCTTTGTAAAATGGATGATTCACTCGATGAATCTCGTGTTTTAAAAATGTGCATTCTTCACGATTTACCGGAGGCACGCACCGGTGATATGAACTATGTCAATAAAAAATATGTGGATGTGGATGAAGACAAAGCAGTTAAAGAATTAACGGAAGGTCTTGTTTTCGGCGAAGATATCCGGTCGGCGATCGAAGAGTTCAATGCGAAAGAGACAAAGGAATCCTTGATTGCCCGTGATGCCGATCAGATTGCTCTTATTTTACAATTAAAAGAATGCGGTGACCTGGGGAATAAATATTCGGAAGAGTGGATAAACTATGCCCTACAGAGATTAACTACCGAAAACGGGAAAAAGCTTTCCGAAAGAATTATAAAAACAGATTCCTCGCACTGGTGGTTTAAAGAAAAAGGATCCTGGTGGATTAACGGAAAGAATGGTTAGACGTTCATCGATTGTTGCGAGGGAGCAAGTGTGATTAATAAAAAACTTATTTTCCCGTTTATTTTTGTTATTCTTCTAAATCTTTTTTCTTGTGCCAATCAATTCGGTACAACGCTGATATTAAAACCGGATGAATACACTCATGTTTATGAGGCGAAAGAAAAATTCGTTCTTAGAGCCATTGCTGGTTTGCTAAAAGAAAAGAATATGGGCTGCAATGTCTCAATAGATAATCAGAAACACCGTGTCGATTCTGATTATGTGATTTCGGGTGATTGGCGAACAAAAACCATAGCTAATGTCAAACAAAAAAATTGGAAAGAATGCGAAGTGATCCTTGTCGTGACGACGGAGAGAAAGACAGAAACAGGATGGGAAGTACGACGTCTTTTACAAAAAGAGCAATATGAAACTATTTTTAGAGTAATCGAGCTGAAAATTTACGAAGAGATGTCCATGATCGAGTAAGAAGAATATTATCGGAAGAAGATAGCATGGGAACGAAGAAAAAAATATCCGCAATGTTGGAAGAGTACAAAAAATCAGTGTATTTAAAAGTTACAGTAAAACTATAATCATTCAACAATAGGAGGCATTGATTATGGGTATGATGAAAGAATTTAAGGAATTTGCGGTAAAAGGAAATGTTGTTGATATGGCTGTAGGTATTATTATTGGAGCCGCTTTTGGTAAAATCGTTTCATCATTTGTCGGTGATGTGATTATGCCTCCAATCGGAGTACTTTTGGGTGGCGTAGATTTTTCTAAGTTGGCGTTTACTGTCAAGGAAGCTGTGGGAGCAGTTCCAGCTGTAGTCATTGGCTATGGAAAGTTCATCCAGACACTTTTAGATTTTACAATCATTGCATTTGCTATTTTTATCGCCATCAAAGCAATAAATTCTCTTAAACGAAAAGAGGAAGCCGCACCGGCAGAACCATCGGCTCAGGAAAAATTACTTGTTGAAATACGTGATTTACTGAAAGAGCGTAAGTAAATCATAAACAGACACGAATAAATGACACCCCGTAGCCAGCTTTTTAATTACCTGACTGCGGGGTTCATTGTCTGTAATTTGATAAATTTTATTTTGTGCTATTGCTTTCGCGAAAGAATTTAGTTAGAAAATCCGTATCTTTTGGCGATAAATCAAATTTAAAAACTGCTTTTTCCACGAGTTTTTGTAAAGACTGATTTCCGTCTTCTAAATTTGCTGATACCCATTTAATCGCTTTTTGCACATTTTCAGATTCCGGCATAATGGTGGCCATAAAAGTATTCTCCTTATGTTATTAAAAATTAATAGTCCCCGATATTCATCATCAGGAAACTTTATATAGATTAATGCTACTATAAATTATTTTGAAATAATTTGAAATTATTATTTTTATAATTTAAAATTAAGAAAAAAGAAACGATAGTTAATTAATATATAGGGAGGCGTGTATGAAGAAGTCTTTTGGCGCTAAAACATTGATTTATCCCACACCAGTATGGTTGGTCGGAACATATGATAAAGACGGCAAGCCCAATGCCGCGACCATTGCCTGGGGAGGAGTATGCAGTTCAAAACCTCCCTGTATGGCGGTATCGTTAAGAAGTGCCACGTATACTCATGGTAATATCATGGAGCGCAAAGCATTTACCATTAATGTACCTTCCGCCTCTCAGATTGAAATTGCCGATTTCTGCGGCATAGCTTCAGGAAGAAATGTTGATAAATTTTCAGCGGCAAAAATCACGGCCTTGAAAAGTGAAAAAGTAGACGCGCCTTTTATTCAGGAATTTCCAATGATTCTGGAATGCAGACTTTCAAATTTCGTTGAAATCGGCATCCATACGCATTTCATCGGCGAGATTATGGATGTCAAGATAGATGAATCAATGCTGGGGGAAGACGGATTGCCGGATATTTTAAAAATAAATCCGGTACTTTACGGACCGGAAATACAATCTTATTATAACGTCGGGAAATATCTGGGAAAAGCTTTTTCTATTGGTAAGGATTTGAGATAGCTACTGTAGTATCTCATAAATATCTATACAATATGTCATTTCGAAGTCCCGCATACGCGGGATCATACTCCGCGAGAAATCTTAATGATCGTCAAAAGATACAAGATATCTCACGCTGGTCGATATGACAAAGTTTCATTGAGACACTACACTAGATGATGATGCGACTTCCCACGACTTGGAATTTATTCTAAGTCGTGGGATTGATAAATTAAAAAAAATGCATAATATATCGTAAACAAATGAAGAAAGGAGATGAAAGATGGCTAAATCAATAAAAGGAACAAAAACAGAAAAAAATTTACTGGCATCATTTGCCGGAGAGTCACAGGCAAGAAATCGTTACACCTTCTTTGCCAGTGCCGCTAAAAAAGAGGGCTTGGAGCAGATTTCACGTATTTTTTTGGAGACCGCGGAAAATGAAAAAGAACACGCTAAAGTGTTTTTTAAATATCTTGAAGGCGGAGAAGTTGAAATTACCGCAGCCTATCCGGCAGGCATAATCGGCGATACCAAGAGCAATCTTGAGGCTGCGGCAGCCGGTGAAAACATGGAATGGACAATCCTGTATGCGGAAGCAGCCAAAGTTGCTAAAAAAGAGGGTTTCCCGGAAGTGGCCCGTTCATTTGAACAAATATCCAAAGTCGAGATGTTTCATGAGAAAAGATATCGTAAACTGGTAGAGAATATTACCAAGAGAGAGGTCTTCAAAAAGAAAGCGACAACTAAGTGGCACTGTATCAATTGCGGTTACGTACATGAAGGACCGGAAGCGCCGAAAGAGTGTCCTGCCTGCAAACATCCACAGTCTTATTATGAGGTTTTGGCGGAAAATTACTAATGAGACCCAAGTTTCAGAAACAAAGTGCACTGGAACTTGAAGGTCGAATTAATGAGATTAGCTAAGAACAAGCTTTGCGAAGTTCGAAGCGTTAATCGAATTATCCCGCGCCAGCGGAGGATATCGAAGATATCCGTGGTATCCCAGGAGCGTAGCGACGCGGGATTAGTGACACCTTATTCAAAAGCGTAGCGCATTGAAATTTGTTAGTCGAACTATCCCCGAAGCGAAGCGTAGTGGGATAATGAGCACAAATAGCCCTTGTCTTGTAGTTTGTATTACCATAAAGGCAAGGGTTTTTATTGTGAGACTCAAAATAATTCCATGCCCGTGATTTGTTTTGAAAAAAGTGCGTTGTGCTTGACAGCGGGGGGAAAATACCCTAGATTGGCGCAGTTTTTTGATGAGGAGTTCAGTTTTATGACGACAAAAAGGCAGCGCCGTTCAGAAAATATCAAAGAAAAGAAGATAAAAAAATCCACGAGAATTCTTTATCTTTCGGTTATTCTCGGCGGAGCATTTATTCTACTGGTTCTCTTCTTTATTACTTTGTTTAATTTGATATTTCCTCCGGTTGACATGGATGCCATGAAGAAGAAGGAGAGGCAAGTAGTAAAGATTTATTTTTCCGATCCACAGGAACGTTTTTTGATGCCGGAGAAACGTTATGTAATTAAAGAAAATGATGCCGCGGCGCAAGCCAAAGAAATTGTTAAAGCAATACTTGATGGCTCAAAGACAGGTTTGGTTAATACTTTTCCTGCCGGTGTGGGTTTAAGAGATGTGAAAGTAGCAGATGCTGACACTGCTTTGGTTAATTTCAGTAAGAATCTGATTAAATTGCATCAGGGCAGCTCAACTGCGGAGATGGCTTCAATTTATTCTTTAACAAATTCCATAACTCAAAACATTCCTGCTATAAAAAAAGTAAAAATATTAGTAGAAGGGAAAGAAGTTTCTTCAATTAAAGGTCATATTTCCACTCAAAAAGCTTTCCGTCCTGATTTGGAACTTATTGTTGCGGAAAAAGAGAAAAATAGTTAATTCTTATGGCACCAAAATCAAAAATATCCCGCACACGCAATATTGGTATAGTCGCTCACATCGACGCCGGAAAAACAACGGTGACGGAAAGAATTCTTTTTTACACCGGAAAATCTTACAAGATGGGGGAAGTTCATGATGGCGAAGCCGTTATGGATTGGATGCCACAGGAACAGGAAAGAGGCATAACAATCACTTCAGCCGTAACGACTTGCGCGTGGAATAATCATGATATTCATATAATCGATACACCGGGCCATGTTGATTTTACCATTGAAGTAGAACGTTCCCTGCGTGTTTTAGACGGAGCCGTCGTTGTTTTCTGTGCGGTCGGTTGCGTGCAGCCGCAATCGGAAACTGTCTGGCACCAGGCGGATAAGTATGGTGTTCCCAAAATTGCCTTTATCAATAAGATGGATAGGGTAGGTGCGGATTATTTTGGCGCTATCGAAATGATGCGCGAACGTTTTACTTCTATACCAGTCGCTATTCAGATTCCCGCTGGTAGTGAGGACAGTTTCCAGGGAGCAATCGATCTGATTAACTGGAAAATGCTGGTCTGGGACGAGGCAACGCAGGGTAGTGAATTTTCGATTCAGGAAATGCCGGAAGAATTTGCAGATCAGGCTAAGTTAAAGCGGGAAAAGATGATAGAAATTCTGGCCGATGTCGATGATGAACTGGCTGATAAATATCTCGACGGTGAGGAAATTACCGTAGCCGAAATAAAAAAAGCGCTAAGAAAGGCAACGATCTCTTTGAAAATAGTGCCGGTACTATGTGGCGCTGCTCTGCGAAATAAAGGTATTCAACCCCTTCTTGATGCTGTCATTGATTATCTGCCGTCTCCGGAGGATATTCCGCCGGTAAAAGGAATAAATCCTGTTACCAAAAAAGAAGAAGTCAGACATAGCTCCGATAAAGAACCTCTGGCGGCGCTGGCATTTAAAATTATGATGGATGAGGGCCGGAAACTTTCTTACCTGCGTATTTATTCGGGTAAAATCAATGTTAATGATGAAATATATAATTCGATAAAGAAGAAGAAAGAGAAAATCGCCCGCCTGTTACGGATGCATGCCAATAAACGGGAAAGAATTGAGATGGCCTCGGCTGGAGACATAGTTGCCGTTTTGGGTTTAAAAACGACAACTACAGGTGACACCCTCTGCGCGGAAGAGCACCCGATTATGCTGGAGTTGATTGAATTTTACGAGCCGGTAATCAGTCAGGCCATTGAAGCTAAAACTCCGGCTGATCAGGAAAAGCTGATGGTGGCGCTGGATAAACTGATAGAAGAAGATCCGACATTAAGAGTAAAATATGAAGAGGAAACCGCGCAAACGATAATTTCCGGAATGGGAGAACTGCATCTGGAAATTATTGTTGATCGCCTGCTGCGAGAATTCAACTGCCATGTCAATGTCGGCAGGCCTAGAGTCGTATATCGTGAAACCATTCAAAAGAAAGTCGAAATGGAAGGAATATTTGAAAAGGAATTGGGCGAAAAGAAACATTTCGGCCATGTGCGAATTTCTTTAACTCCGCGTAAGAGAGGCGTGGGGAATGAAATAATTATTAATGTTGATGACAGCGTTATTCCCGCGGAATATTACGATGTGATTCAAGAAGGAATAAAAGAAGCAATGATGAATGGAGTATTAAACAGCTATCCTGTAATGGACGTCGGAGTAATGGTAACCGGCGGTTCTTTTAAGGACGGCGAATCTTCAGCGCAGGGTTATAAAATTGCGGCAGCAACAGCTTTCCGTGAAGGATGCAAAATTGCAGATCCGGTTATGCTCGAGCCGCTGATGATGGTTGATATTATTACACCCAGTGAATTTATGGGTGATGTTATCGGCGATATAAATGCCCGCAGAGGTGAAATTCAATCCGTTAATCCCAAAGGAACAGTAAGCGAAATTAAAGCTAAAGTGCCCCTGAAAGCCATGTTTGGTTATTCTACTGATCTTAGATCTTCCACTCAGGGTCGGGCGATTTTTTCCATGATTTTTTCAGAATACAACAAGGCATGATTTATAGAATCTGATCGTATTTCAGCGGTTCTACAGGCAAATTCCTCCAGAATGCCAAACGAAAAAATATTTTATTATTTCCTTGATAATTACTATATGTAGTGGTAATATCCTTCTATACCCCAATATATAGCGTCATAGAGAGTTAGCAATATTGAAATTCTAATTTATTAATGGAGTAGTGAATGAACATTAAAATTAGGAAAAGAGATGGCCGTTTAGTTAAATTTAACGCCGAAAAAATCACCAATGCTATTGCCAAAGCGGGTGCAGCTACCGGTGAGTTTGATGTAAAAGAAGCGCGTAAATTGACTATCAAGGTTTTAAATCTTGCCGAAAAACTTTTTGACGGCAAAATTTTATCCGTGGAAGAAATTCAGGATGTTGTGGAAGAAGTTCTTTTGCAGACTCCTTATCGGAAAACAGCCAAATCTTACATAATATATCGTGATCAGCATTCCCGTTTAAGGGATATTGCCAATAGAATGGAAGTTGATCTTGTTGATCAGTATTTAAAGAAACTTGATTGGAAAATCAATGAAAACAGCAATATGGATTATTCGTTACAGGGCTTGAATAATTACATATCGTCGGAAGTGAGCAAAGTTTACTGGCTCAATGAAATCTATTCACCGGAGATTCATAAAGCGCATACGGAAGGTGATTTCCATATTCACGATTTAAGTTTGCTTTCGGTTTATTGCGTGGGCTGGGATTTGTATGATTTACTCCTCCAAGGCTTTCAGGGAGTTTCCGGCAAGGTGGAGAGCAAGCCCGCCAATCATTTGCGCAGTGCCCTGGGTCAGGTTGTTAATTTCTTCTATACCTTGCAGGGAGAAGCGGCAGGAGCGCAGGCTTTTTCTAATTTTGACACCTTGCTTGCCCCGTTTATCCGTTACGATAATTTGACTATTAAAGAAATAAAGCAGGCACTGCAGGAATTCATTTTCAATATTAATGTGCCGACCAGAGTTGGATTTCAAACGCCTTTCACCAACGTAACGTTGGATGTGACCGTACCGAAATATTATGCTGACCAGAATGTCATCATTGGCGGCAAGCCGCAAAAAGAGACTTATAAGGAATTTCAAAAAGAAATGAATCTCTTTAATAAGGCTTTCCTGCAGGTAATGGCGGAAGGCGACGCCAAGGGCAGGGTTTTTACATTTCCTATTCCCACATACAACATTACTAAAGATTTTAACTGGGATGATCCCAACTTGCAGGATTTGTGGGAGATGACGGCAAAGTATGGCGTTCCTTATTTTTCCAACTTCATCAATTCCGACATGAACCCGGAAGATGCCCGCAGCATGTGCTGCCGCTTGCGTATTGATAATCGTGAACTGGAAATGAGAGGAGGCGGATTATTCGGCTCTAACCCGCTGACCGGTTCCATAGGTGTTATAACTATGAATATGCCGCGCATTGCATATGTGGCCAAGTCCAAGAAAGATTTCCTGCAGAGATTAGAGTGGTTTATGGACTTG
Organism: Deltaproteobacteria bacterium HGW-Deltaproteobacteria-2; assembly: GCA_002840505.1. NCBI lineage: Bacteria > Deltaproteobacteria > Deltaproteobacteria bacterium HGW-Deltaproteobacteria-2. Next base: position 50,981 of record PHBC01000002.1, read on the forward strand.
GCTAAAGAAAGTCTGGAGACAAAAAGAAAAGTTTTGGAAAAATTTACGGACAGCAATCTTTATCCATATACCAAGTATTATTTGCGGGGCGTTAAAGAACGATTCAATGAATACTGGAAGAATCATTTTTCCACAATCGGCCTGGTCGGGATGAACGAAGCCTGTTTGAACTTGCTGGGTGTTAATATTGCTTCAGATAAGGGTCAGGAATTCACAAAACAGGTTCTTGATTTTATGAGAAAAAAGCTCATCGATTTTCAGAAAGAAACAGGCAATAATTATAATCTGGAATCCACGCCGGCGGAAGGGACGTCATATCGTCTGGCCAGAATCGACAGGAAAAAGTACCCCGATATTATTACTGCCAGTGATAATAAATCGAAGAACGCGGAACCGTTCTACACGAATTCCACTCAGCTGCCGGTAGATTATACGGATGATGTATTTGAAGCGCTGGATTTGCAGGATGGAATTCAGGTAAAATACACAGGCGGCACGGTATTCCATACCTTTGCCGGTGAGAGAATTGACGATCCCCAGTCAGTAAAGAGACTGGTTCATAAGATTTGTTCCAATTATCATTTGCCCTACATTACTTTTACTCCTACTTTCAGCGTTTGTCCGTCACACGGATATATAAAAGGTGAACAGGAAAAATGTCCGACCTGCGCCGATTATTGTGAAGTCTATTCCCGTGTGGTTGGTTACTTGCGGCCTGTTAAACAGTGGAATAAAGGTAAGCAGGAAGAATTTGATTCGCGGCAGGTTTTCCAATTTAAATAAACATACAAAAACGATTAAGCACAATTAAGTATTATTGTTCCGCAGTGCGTTTTTGCGTCTGACATAGAAGGGAAAAAATGAAAATAGGCGGTTTGCAAAAAGTATCACTTATTGATTATCCGGGGTTGATTTGCGGTATAGTCTTTTTACAGGGGTGTAATTTCAAGTGCCAATATTGTCATAATCCGGAATTAGTTGATTCTAAGTTGTTCAAACCCGGCATAAGAGAAAATGAAGTTCTGGAATTTCTGAATACGCGAAAGGGAAAACTGGATGCCATATCCATTACCGGCGGTGAGCCCACCATCCAGGAAGATCTGCCGTCTTTTATTAAACAAATCAAAAAAATGGGATTTGCCGTAAAACTGGACACCAACGGATCACAGCCACAGGTTATCAAGAATCTTCTTGCCGAGAAACTGCTCGATTTTATTGCCATGGATATCAAAGCGCCCCTGGAAAAATACAAGAATATCGTCAATACGCAGGTTAATACCGAATCGATCAAAGAAAGCATTGACCTTATTTTAAAAGCAAAAATTCCGCACGAATTCCGTACAACCATCTTAGAATCACAACTTGAGGAAAATGATATTCTGCAAATCGGGAAAATGATTGCCGGCGCCAATCATTATGTTTTACAAAAATTTGTACCTACAAAAACTTTGGACAAAAAGTTCCTTAAAGAAAAATCTTTTTCAGACGAAAAATTACAAAAAATTAAAAGTCATCTTGAGCATCAAATTCCCACGATCACGATAAGATAAAAGTTGAACGGTAATTTTATCTGTAAATATTATGTGCAGTAGAAGTCCGATTGGCATTCTTTAGATAATTATTCGGGGTATTATATTGATCTTTATAACATTCCAAATAAATTACAGGGAATTTGCTGATAATGTTTATAAATCAAATAATTAGACATAAAACATATAGTATTTTCGAGGTGGTTATGCCGAAGGAGTTGTCGGCGTTAATGAGCCCCATGTTTTATAAACAAAGTGCTATGAAACATGAAGGGCGAATTATCCCGAATGCGAAGCGATTCGGGATTGGTTCCTTATTATTAACATAGATCTATATAAACAATGTTCGGTAAGGATATGAAAAGTATATGAAGCGGAAAATAATTCTAATTATTTGCGTTCTTTCTTTAGTAATCCTTACTATAGCTTATCTATCAATCAATAAAAATGAGCAACCTTTATCGGAGCGCCCTCTGGTTGATGAACCATCAATGGGCGGGAAAAATGCTAAGGATCAGAATGAAGCATGTTCGGTTGCTTCATTTATTAGAAAAGAATATGTAGCTACTGGAACTGATCAAGATATAATAAAAATGTACTGCAAAGGTGGTTCACGTTCTTTTCATATCCATATTTACGGTATTACCAAACATGGGAGTCAAGATATTATTGTAAAATTAGTTGAATCTGAATTGCATAAGAGGAGTTGGAAACCTGTATATTTGCTTTTTTTAGAACGTGAGAACTTTATTAAATCTTGGGGTGCCGGATATGAACGCGCTAATGAAAAGAAGCTGTATTCAGTTCTCATCAAATGAGTCGTCGTTAAATTAAAAACCGAACCCGTCGCTAGAGCCGATAGCAGCCCTGTGGGCTGCTCCGGCTCAGCTTTTCGTTAAAATTTATATCATACCAAGTCGCAGTTAGAAGTATACCGCGACGGCGAGGAAGAGGCGACGCAGTCGTATAACCTAAAGGTCACGCGTAGTACGATACGTCGAGGAGCCGATGATCCCGATAAATCGGGACCAGCAAAGGTAGACGAATGACCGGGAGTGCATCCCGGAGGGGAGCACATAAAAAATAAATCTTACATCACCGGTAATTATCACCTGCAAGGTGGTAACTTACATTCGGCTTGGTATCAGATCAGCGCTAGGCTGTCAGCCACGGCCATTCCTTTACGAGTCGGACGCAAAAAGCCATCATTTAATTCTACAAGTTTATTCTTGATTAACGCATCAATAATTGTTTTCTTATCTTTAAGCAAGTCAACGCCGTATTTGACTTTGTAGCGTTTTAAATCGATTCCGGCTTTGGTTCGCAAGCCAAGAAATAAAGTTTCCAGTTGCAGTTGTTCTGCGGAAAGTGTTTCCGTATTTTCCACCGGCATTTTGTCTTGAGAAATCTTTTTTAAATACGTTTTAACGGCGGCTTTATTCCACCAGCGGTTATTATTCAAAAAAGAATGTGCGGCAGGGCCAAGTCCTAAATAAGGAACGTGTTGCCAGTATTTCTGGTTGTGCCGGGATTTAAATTTATCAAGGCGTGCAAAGTTGGAAACTTCGTAGTGAATGTAACCGGCATTATTCAGTTCTTCAGCGGTGGTTAAAAATAATTTGAGTTCCGTATTTTCATCGGGCAATTTCCATCCCTCTGAAGAATATTTATTATAGAGGGGTGTCCTATCGTCGAGTGAAAGCTGGTAACAGGAAATGTGTTCCGGCTTGAAAGAAACGGCTTTTTGCAAAGTATTTTCCCATGATTTAATACTTACGCCATGTATTCCATAAATCAAATCTATTCCCAGATTATCAAATCCGGCTTCTCTGGCCGCTTCTATGGCGGAAATTGCTTCTTTGGCTGAATGCCTGCGTCCCAGTAGTTGTAAAACTTTATCATCAAATGATTGAACACCGATATTCAGACGATTGATTCCAAGATTCTTCATTTTATTTAAATAGTTAAAAGAAATATCTCCAGGATTAGTTTCTAAAGTTATCTCGGCATTAATATCAATATTGAAATATTTATTTATTGATGTAAATATTTCAATAAATTGTTTTGGCGTCAACAGGGAAGGGGTGCCGCCGCCGATGTAGATGGTGTCAAATGAGGAGAAGACGTTTCGATAATACTTTATTTCTTTTTTTAACGCCGCAATATATTCAGGAATAAGCTTGACTGATTTGATTGAGTAAAAACTGCAATAGCCGCATTTGCTGAGGCAAAAAGGAATGTGAATATAAAGCCCGGCCTGTTCACTTCTCATAATTCTAATTAAAATTGAGTATTGATTTTTGTATCTTTAAATAGAAATTATTCTATTTCATATTCAAGATGAAAGCAAGGCGGCATGATGGGAAAGTATTTCTTTTTATAGCCTTGCACCTATGAGATATTAATCCAAAAAATTGAGACTGTTCAAAAGTGCTCAGATGCAAGGCGTGCAAAAACCGGGGCGCGAGGCGTATTTTGGTATACGTTGAGTGTCATGGTTTGCAGCACAACGCAGCAGATGGGCGCTTTTCAACAGTCTCTTGCTAATCGGTGTCGGATTTAAGGACCGCCAGAAACGCACTCTGCGGAATGCTCACGTTGCCAATCATCTTCATACGTTTTTTCCCTGCTTTTTGTTTTTCCAGCAGTTTTCTTTTGCGGGAAATATCACCACCGTAACATTTTGCAATGACGTCTTTGCGGAAAGCGCTGATGGTGCTGCGGGCGATAATTTCCGCACCGATGGCGCCCTGAATGGCAATTTTAAACATCTGGCGCGGTATCTCTTCTTTAAGTCGATCACAAGCTAGAAGGGCTCGCGCACGTGCCCGCTCGCGATGGACAATCTGCGAGAGAGCATCAACCTTTTCGCCATTAACCAGAATATCCATTAAAACCAGATTGCTTTCGCGAAAATCAATGATGTCGTAATCGAATGAACCATAACCCTGTGTAACGGATTTGAAACGATCATAAAAATCATAGATGACTTCGGCCAGCGGCATTTCATAAGATAACTCTACACGTCCGGGGCTGGTGTAGTTCATGTTGGAATTGGTGCCGCGTTTTTCCATGCAAAGCTTCATTACCGCTCCCAGATAACGCTCCGGAAGCATCATTGCGGCCCGGATGTAAGGTTCTTCCCCTTTGTCAATTTCCGAAGGATCAGGATAATGCGCCGGATTGTCCACATAGACTGTTTTTTTATCTTTGAGTGTGAAGCGATAACGCACGCTGGGCACGGAAAGAATGATAGAAAGATCGTATTCTCGCTCCAGACGTTCCTGCACAATATCCAGATGAAGAAGGCCTAAAAAGCCGCAACGAAAACCTTGACCGAGAGCGGCGGAAGAATCCTTTTCAAAGATAAAAGAAGCGTCGTTGAGTTTATATTTTTCCAGAGAATCGGCCAAATCCTGATAATCATCGGAAGCAATAGGATAGATAGAAGCAAAAACAACCGGCTTGACTTCCTTAAAGCCGGGCAGCGGCTTACTGCAAGGCCTGTCCTGTAAAGTTATTGTATCGCCTGTGCGCACATCCGCCACGGTTTTCACGCCGGCGATTATGTAACCGACTTCACCGGCAGAGAGCTTTTCCCGTTTAGTGCGGGTGAGCAGAAAGTGGCCGACCTCTTCCACCTTATAAGTTGTGCCGTTGTACATGAATTTTATGATATCGCCGCTTTTAACCGTTCCTTCAAAAACGCGGCAATGAATAATTGTGCCGCGAAATGAGTCATACTTGGCGTCAAAAATCAAAGCGGCCAGAGGATTGGCAGAGTCGCCCGTGGGTGGTGGAATACGCGTGACAATGGCTTCCAGAATTTCTTCTATGCCGATCCCTTCCTTGGCCGAACATTTGATATGGGTAAAAGGATCAAGCCCCAGTTCCGAATCAATTTCCTCCAACACCCGTTCAACGTCGGCGGAGGGGAGATCTATTTTGTTGATGATGGGGATAATCTCCAGATTGTGATCCAGCGCCAGATAAAGATTAGCCAGAGTTTGCGCCTGCACTCCCTGCGCCGCGTCAATCAAGAGCAAGACGCCCTCGCAGGAGGCGAGAGACCGGGAAACTTCATAGGAAAAATCAACATGGCCCGGGGTGTCAATCAGGTTCAGGATATAATCTTTTCCGTCATGGGCGCGATAGGGCAGGGATATGGCGTTACTTTTGATCGTAATGCCGCGCTCCCGTTCAATATCCATATTATCCAGAATCTGGTCCTGAAAGTTTCTTTCATTGCAGACACCGGTAAATTGTATCAAACGGTCGGCCAGCGTTGATTTGCCGTGATCAATATGCGCGATGATACTGAAGTTTCTGATGTTTTCCATAAATCTCTATCGGTATGAAGATGAAAAAGCCCTCATGGAAATAAGAGGGCTTTTATCAAATGTCTCTCCGTACAAATTAAACAAGTTTCTTTAAAATGTCGTCCGTTACTTCTTTTACGGGAACGCTGCCGTCAACAGAAATTATCTTTGTTCTTTGTTTGAAATAGTTAACAGCGGCCAAAGTACCTGTCTTTGTATCATAGTAAATGCCATGACGTTTATCGATCGCCGCAGCATCCTGGTCGTCAGCGCGCGCAGACATATCCTCGCATCCGCAAACACGGCAGACAAATTTGCCATCCTTTTCCGCAGGTTTAATTGCGTCAATGTGAATGTTGTTGGGATGGTTGTTGTCTGTTTTACAAAGTCTGCGTCCCATAATGCGTTTCTTGGCTATTTGACGATCCAGATCGATTTCAATGACGTAATCCAGCTTGATCTTTTCTTTTTCCAGTGCTGCCCAAAGGGCTTCAGCCTGAGCCAGGTTACGGGGAAATCCATCCAACAGCCAGCCTTTTTTGCAATCATCTTCCTTCAGGCGGTCAAGAATCATGGGAATGGTAATATCGTCAGGTACAAGTTCTCCACGATCGATAAATGCTTTTGCCTTTTCTCCCAAAGGGGTTTTTTTGGAAATATTTTGCCGGAAAATAACACCTGTTTCAATATGGGGCACGCCATATTTCTTTTGTACTATTGCGCCTTGTGTTCCTTTGCCACTACCGTTAGGGCCAAAAATTAAAATGTTCACGTTGAGACTCCTTTCAAAAAAAATGATAAAGCTGGAGTCTTATAATGTATTATGTGCTTTTTCGCAATATAAAAGAAGTAGATAAGAAACTGTTGAAAAACGCTCATCTGCCGCGTTGCGCTGCAAACCGCACCGCTCAACGTATGATTCATATACGCCTCGCGATTCGGTTTTTGCGCGCCTTGCATCTGAACATTTTTGAACAGTTTCGAGCACTAGATGTTTTAAAAATGCGAGTAATTGTTAAAACTATTTTAGTGGCAGGAGCATCCGGGCGGACAGGAGGTGGCTGAGCACGATGATCCAGTTGAACCTGATGAACCCTTAGACTTTCTTTTAGCGGATACGGACATTATTTTTTCGGCTTTTTTTGTGCCGCATTTCGGACAGGAAAGGTCTTTTTCATCAGCCGACGAGAAAATTATGCTTTCGAATATATTTTTACATTTTTTGCATTTAAATTCGTAAATAGGCATTTGTTTTTATCCTTTTTTTTAAGATATACCGCAATTAAATAATGTCAAGTCTCAAAAAAAATATTTGTCGCTTCAGCGCTTTTGTCTGTCCATTGGTGGTGTTGGCTTCTTGTTGCTTTCCAAATCTTTTATTGCCTGATTAATGGCAGTATTTCGCTCCGAACCCTGCGGGAAATAATTGAGTGCTTCTTTAAAATGAAACAGTGCGCTTTCCTTCTTCCCCTCCTTTTTAAAAAATAAACCGAAATAGTAATGCGATTCTCCCTTATGGTTAAGTTTGCCGTAGGTCATGGCCAGGGAATAATTAATGTCTTCATTATCGAGTAGTTTGTCTTTGAGTTTCAGGTAACAATCAAGCGCGTTTTGATATTTGCCGGAAGCAAAATACGCTTTGCCCAAAGCTAAAGTTATTTCATCATTGTCGGGATTTAGATTTGATGCCCGGAGAAGATAATCCTGCGCAAGATCCGCTTTTCCTGTCTTGATATAAATTAATCCGATGTTTTTTAAGATGTCTTCATCTCGCGGAGATAAACTAAGTGCTTTTTGATAGTGTTGGAGAGCGGCGGAGGTTTGACCGAGTTGGTCTTCAATTACTGCGAGATTATAAAGCAGATCAACATTATCAGGATCTTTTTTTAATGATTCCGTCAGTTCTCTGTATTTTGTGTCTAGATCAGATTGATCCAAAGAGATGAGAGATTGCATTCTGCTTAAATTGCCGATGATATTTTTTTTACCTTTTTGATGGTATTGCGTTAAAATTAAACTGTCCATGTAATAGATACGATCGTCAGTTCCAGGATGTGTTAGCAGGTAAGAAGGCATGGTTTTGGAAAGGAACTCATTCTGTTTCATGATTTTGAGAAAATCAATCATTCCTGCCGGATAATAGCCGGCACTGACAAGATAGCTTAAACCCAATCGGTCGGCCTCTTCTTCATGTGCACGGGTATACTTGAGCGTCAGGGTGCTGGCGCCAGCCACGGAAAAAGCGGCAATAGCCGCAGTGGCCTCGCCACCGCCTCCAAGAAAAGCTCCGGCAATAATCGCGGCTAATGTGGCAATGCTTAATTTTTGAGACTTTTCAATAATGCTGGCGACATGACGGGCGTTGGCATGGCCGATTTCGTGAGCAATAACGCCGGCCAGTTCAGCTTCATTTTCTGAAGCTAATATTAGTCCTTTATTGATGTAGATGTAACCGCCGGGTGTGGCAAATGCATTTATTGCGTCGCTGTCCACGATAGAAAAGCGAAAATCAAAAGGAGCTTTTTGAGTTTGTTCCAGAATTAAAGTGCCGATTTTTGTTATGTAATCGTTGAGGTTTTTATTTTTGAAGATGAGTTTATTTTCTATTAATTTATCATAGAACTCCTTGCCTACTTTTCTTTCATCTTCAAGGGTGAATTCGGCAAAGCAGGGGGTTACCCGACAAAGTAAGATAAAAATGAAAACTACAAAACAAATATGTTGATTTTGAATAAATTTACGCATAAGCAATTTTAAAATAGTTATTTTAACAGTGAATATATTACCTTCTTTATAATTTTAAGACAAGTTTTCATTTCATGACAGATTCTAAATATCGGTGGTGATTATTTTATATGGGAAAAAAGTCTATTGTAACTATCGATGGGCCGGCAGGTGCCGGTAAAAGCACAATAAGCAAAATTCTGGCGCAGAATCTGGATTATATTTATCTTGATACAGGAGCCCTCTATCGCGCTCTTGCATATAAAGCGCTAAAGAAAAAAATATCTTTAGAAGATATTCCCGCCTTGGCTGATCTGTGTTCCAGTACTGCCGTAGTCCTCAAAAATATAGACGGTCGAATGAAAGTGTATGTGGATGGAGAAGATGTCGAGGAAAAAATCCGTACAGAAGAAGTAAGTATGGCTGCTTCTAAAATATCAACGTTTGCCGTGGTCCGTGAAAAATTACTTAATCTGCAAAGAGAAGCTGGCGCTAACGGCGGTATTATTGCCGAAGGAAGAGACATGGGTTCAGTGGTTTTTCCACATGCGGATTATAAGTTTTATCTTGATGCGCAGTTAGAGGAAAGAATAAGGAGGCGCTACAAAGAACTTCTGGACAAAGGTGTCTCAGTTGAATATCAATCAGTTCAAAAAGACATGCTGGCAAGGGATAAACAGGATAAACAGCGTAAGATAGCGCCTTTAAAAGTTCCGGAAGGAGCGGTAATAATTGATTCGGATAATCTCTCTGTTAGGGGTGTGGTAGAAAGAATTATTTCTTATATTTCGATTAAATAAGATAAAAAAACATGAAAAAATATACTTGATTTTATGTTGATATTTAATATTCAGTGTGTTAAACCTTAAAAATTAAAAGAGTTTCATAAAAAACAGGGGGATTAGTTTAATGGTTAACCATAATAACATGAACTTAACAAAAGAAAATGAGATAGACGCGCATTCTGCAACAAAAACTCAATCATCTCAAACCAAAGAAGACGGTATGGACTTTAAAGCCCTTTTTGAGCAGAGCCTTAATCAACTCCAGTATGGCGATATTGCCAGAGGTAAAGTTGTTCAGGTCAAAGATGATAGGGTGATGGTTGATGTTGGTTGGAAAACTGAAGGTTACATTCCCGCCACAGAGCTGAAAGACGCACAAGGTAATATGAATATTTCAGTTGGCGATGAAATAGATGTATTTATTGATAAGAGAGATTCTGAAGGCAGTTTAGTTTTATCAAAAGACAAGGCATCCAAATTAAAAATATGGGAAGATATTAAAAATGCCTGTGAAAATAATATTCTGATAGAAGGTGTTGTTGTTGAAAAAGTTAAAGGTGGTCTTTCGGTTGATATTGGGATTACCGCTTTCCTTCCCGGTTCTCAGATAGATGTCCGTCCAGTTAAAGATTTAGATAAATTTGTCGGACAAACCATGGATTTTAACGTTTTAAAATATGACCGAAAACGCAATAATGTAGTTTTGTCTCGCCGTTCGATAGTGGCTTTGGAAAGAGAAGCGGAAAAGAAAGATATTTTAAAATCCATTCAGGAAGGCAACGTTGTAGAAGGTGTGATAAAAAATATCACCGATTACGGTGTTTTTATTGATTTGGGCGGCATTGACGGATTGCTTCATGTTACAGATATTTCCTGGGGCAGAATTGCCAAGCCTTCGGAAAATTTCCGTAAAGGTGAAAAGATTCAAACAAAAGTTCTTTCCTTTGATGCTGAGAAAGAGAGGGTTTCTTTAGGTCTCAAACAGTTGATGGATAATCCATGGGAGAAAATCACAGAGAGATATCCGGTAGGTTCAGTTGTCGAAGGCAAAGTTGTAAATTTAACGGACTACGGAGTTTTTGTGGAATTGGAATCGGGCGTTGAAGGACTGGTACATATATCAGAAATGTACTGGACCAGGGAGATTAAACATCCGTCGAAAGTATTGAGTATAGGAGAAACTATAAAGGTTATGGTTCTAGAGGTAAATCCGGAAACCAAACGAGTTTCTCTAAGTTTAAAACAAACAACTCCGAATCCATGGGAGAAACTTAAAGAAAAGTATCCGGTCGGAACAATTGTTAAGGGTGTTGTCAGAAATATTACTAATTTTGGAGTTTTTGTAGGGATTGAAGAAAAGATCGACGGATTAATTCATGTATCTGATATTTCATGGAAACACAGGGTAACTCATCCTTCTGAATTTTTTAAGAAAGGCCAGGAAGTTGAGGCAGTAGTATTGAATGTGGATGTAGAAAATGAAAAATTTTCTCTGGGTATAAAACAGATTGAAAAAAATCCCTGGGATGATTTATCCCAAAGATATGCACTTGGCAGCACTGTAACTGGTAAAATAACAAACTTTACAGATTTCGGAATTTTTATGGAAATTGAAGAAGGGATTGAAGGACTTGTCCATATTTCTGAAATAAGTCAAAAGCGAGTAAAGACTTCTTCGGAACTTTATTCTATCGGCGACACTGTATCTGCAGTAGTCAAGAGTATTGATCCTAAATCTAAAAAAATCAGATTAAGTATAAAAGAACTGGAAGCTCCGGCACCAGCCCCGACATCCAATCAATATATTAACAATACAGAAAATATAGGATCTAATCTTAGTCAGGCGTTAGCAGATTTAAAAATTAACAATTCGCAAAAAGGTGAATAACGAATGAGAAAACATCCCGTAATGTTTGGAATGCTCATACTTCTTATTCTGGGTGTCTCGTTTTACTTTTTTTTCTATAAAGCCGGTTTATATTCAGGCAAAAATAAAAGTTTTTCTTTAAAAGATAAAATAGGCGTTGTTCATGTCGACGGTGTAATTACGGATTCCATACCCATAACAGAGCAATTGGATGAGTTTGGCAATGATGATTCCATCGTTGCCGTAGTTTTAAGGGTGGATTCTCCCGGCGGCGGTGTAGCTGCCTCTCAGGAAATTTACGATGCTGTAATTGAACTCAAGAAAAAGAAAAAAGTTGTTGCCTCCATGGGTTCAGTTGCCGCTTCCGGCGGATTGCTTGTGGCTTGCTCCGCGGATAAAATTGTAGCCAACCCCGGCACAATTACGGGAAGTATTTCAGCAATTATGCAGTTTGCTAATTTCGAAGGACTGCTTAAAAAAGTTGGAGTAAAATCTTCAGTAGTAAAAAGCGGCCAGTATAAGGATATCGGTTCTCCGTTGAGAGAGATGACTCCTGAGGAAAAAGTGATTGTTCAGGATCTGGTTGATGATATTTACAATCAGTTTATTGATGTAATTGTAAAGGAGAGGAAACTTACCAGGGAGAAGGTTATCGAAATTGCCGATGGCCGTGTATTTTCCGGCCGCAGGGCGAAAGAACTGGGATTGGTAGATTATCTTGGCGACATGACATTTGCGGCTAAACTGGCAGGTAAGATGGCGGGAAGAACAGGCGAGTATGAATTGGTTTATCCCGGTAAAAAACGTTTCTCCGTGTTTGATTATTTTCTGGAAAATGCGGCAAGTAAAATAAGCAGTTCTTTTAAAGAGAAGATGGAAAGTACGAGCGGTTTAAACTATATATATTATCCGGGAAGATAAAGTAAATTTTATGACGAAAAACGATTTAATTAAAAAATTACAGGAAGAGTTGAAATCCTATTCCCTTCAGGATGTAACTTGTATAGTAAACATAATATTCGATTCTATGACGGATGCAATAAAACGCGGAGAACGTATTGAGTTAAGAGGTTTTGGCAGTTTTGAAGTTAGAGAACGAAAACCGCGTATGGGCCGAAATCCGAAATCCGGTGCTGAAGTAAAATTAGAAGAAAGAAAAGTGCCTTTTTTTAAGACCGGCAAAGAATTGCGAATAATGGTAAATAACAAAAAATGACGTATCAATCAATAATTGTTGAAAAGAAAAAAGGGTACGCTGTAGTCAAATTGAATCGTCCTCACGAAATGAACGCGATTTCTAAAACGATGAGGAAGGAATTATATACGGTTTTTGTTGATCTGGAGGTTGATTCGGAAGTTAAAGCGATAGTGCTTACCGGTGGAGAATATGTTTTTTCAGCCGGCATGGATATAAAAGAAATGTCCAGCCTGCCTAATGAGGAAGGCGATGAATTTCTTGAATCAATGATGAAATATTTAAAAAAGATTTATTCTTACAAAAAACCAATAATTGCGGCCGTAGGAGGTATTGCTTTAGGAGGGGGATTTAATCTGGTTACTATTTGCGATCTTGTAGTTGCCTCTGAAAGCGCAATCTTTTGTCATCCCGAATTACAATTTGGATTTAATCCTTTTTTTTATCCTTTGAGTCAAATTGTCGGTATAATAAAAGCCAAAGAAATAGTAATGCTGGGAGAGCCTATCGGTGCTAATGAAGCCTTGAAAATCGGATTAGTGAATAAAGTTGCGCCACCGGAGGAGTTTATGCAGGTGGCGGAAAATATGGCTGAAACATTGGCGAAACGTTCGGTTAAAGCTTTGGAAGAATTAAGAAATATTTGTTCTATCGTGCCGCGCATGGATAAAATGGCTGCGATGGACATAGAATCATCTATATGCGCTTTGCTGTTTGCCCGTGATGAGCGTAAAGCCCAAATGCGGGAAGTAATATCTCTGAAAAAATCCCGCAAGAAAAAATAGTGAAACTCGCTGAAAATGAGCGTAGCGAAGTTTGCCCATGCCACCTAAAGTTGGCAGGGTAATTCGCTCTAAGATTTTCCGTGGACTACGTTGTCGAACTATCCAATAGCCAGAGGCTGATGTAGACTATTCCTTGTGTAAAGTGTGCAGAGAAATATCACCGACGCAAAGGTAATCTGAGTTAACAATATCTACAAATTATCCCAGTCGTTTCCCTGTGTGGCAAAATCTTTAAGCTGGTCTCTTCTTTTCTTATGCTGAAGTTTTTTTAGGGCTTTGGCCTCAATTTGACGAATTCTTTCACGGGTTACCCCCATCATATCTCCAACTTCTTCCAGAGTAAATGGCCCATAGTTGCAGGCGACCCATGTGCAGTTCAGAAAGGATTCGTTTTTCAGACGCCATTCGCAGGTTGTATCGGTACAGATTTCACTGATGAGAATATTCTTTTTTTTGCATGTATATAGATTAATCATGGAGATAACTCCTTATTTCCCAGATTTTTCCAAGTCAGATGTTTAACTTGGGTTGAATATAATTATTTATCTTGGGAAATCAAGTAAAAAAATGTCTTTATCTGGAATAAATGCGAAAAATAATAAATGAAATCAAATGTCTTTTAAAAACTATTTTTTTCTGACGGTCTTCTTTCGGGAACGTATTGATGTGCAATTTCCCCTTCATTCCATTCGGGAGAAACGTATAAGTTACAGTAACAACTGCCATATTCCTTGATATCTTCCGGCCGGTATTGACAGGGGCAGATGATATCGACATCCTTTTCGCGCGTTCCGGATGCCAGACGGCAGGGGCAGGCCATATAACCGTAGCGGTCTTTATTGATCAAAAGATCACCTAAGATGCTTAGAGCCCAATCTTTGTCTTTGTTAAAGAAAAAGCCTTTGGGTTCCTGGGCCTTTTTTAACATATCGTATAGTTCAGAGGGAGACATTAAATGCCTAAAGCCTCCTTGATGTCGTTTTCCTTAAAACCGATAATGACAACATCACCTATGATAATGGTCGGGAAAGAACGATCGGGGTTGTATTGCATGACTTCTTCCAGAACTTTCTGCCTGGCATCTCCTTGCAACAAATCAACGTCAATACAATCAAAAGGAATTCCGTTATCCTGCATAAATTTCTTTGTCGCTTTGCAATGACTGCACGTGCTTAATGTAAACATTTTGACTTTAGCGGCCATGTTTTTCTCCTTGATTTTTAATGTCTTTATTAAAGCAGATTTTAAAAAAATGACAATGGGATATTTTTTTATTTTAAAAAGAAAAACCGATCCGGTTGGTAAAAAGAGCATTTTACTTCTCTTCATGCCCGCGGGTTAGATAAAAAGTGGCAAGGTCAAAGAAGATAGTCATGCGTCTTTGCAGTTCGAAGGTCATGAACAATTCAAGATTTTTCTGCAGGGCGTCCTGTGCCAGCGCGAAAGTCCAGATATGTTTGCGGATGAGACTGAGTGCGCTTAATACGTCGCTGATTTTAAAACCGGATTTCCTTCTTTCTCTGCCGAGCTTGGTATAAAAGCTTTTGATTTTTTCGACATCGTGCAATCCGCCAAGCCACAGAGTCAACTGGGAAAGAATTCTATCACAGATATTATATAAAACATCTCTTTCCATTTTATGGTATTCAGCGGTGGAAGGATTTACCAGTACATCATCCAGCCATTGTTCAATAATCTTTTCTTTGTTTTTAATGATTACATTGACCAGACGGCGTGTTAAAGAATTTTTCACGACTGCGGGCGGAAGGGTTTTTTTATCAGTGTGCTCAATGGAATCGAATATTGCCCAGTAATCTCTTCTGCTTTTAATGTAAGCCTCCAGTGCAAGTTTGTTAGAGCGGAAGGCGAGCGGTGGCAATTTGTTTGCCGGCCAGAACCGGGCCTGCGAACAATCATCGCCGGCACAAAGCTTTCCGCCGATTTGCTGCACGACAAAAGTCAAGAAAAGCAGATCGCCATAAAAACGGCTTTTGTAGGAATCAACATCCAGTAGTTTTACAATTTTACCCCTGATGCCTGTTTCTTCTTCCAGTTCGCGCAGAGCAGCTTCCTCAATGCTTTCTCCTGCTTCGGCAAATCCTGTAGGCAGGCACCATAATCCCTTGGATGGCGCTCTGTCGCGTTTAACCAGGAGTATCTGACGCGACGATTCAAGAATTGTGGAAACCACCGGTAAAGGATTTTCATAAAAATAGGAATTACAGGCGGGGCAAAAATCCCTCTGGACGTTGTCCTCGTATTTCTTTATCGTTATTTCGCCGCAGTAAATACAGTGTTTTCGTTGCTTTTTCATTATATTTCCTCTGGTTTTATGGGGCGTGAACAGATAAAAATTCTGTCATCCTTACACATGGTGACAAAATTTTTCTTCATGGCTGTGTCCTGCAGTTCGCTCAGAAGCTGGTGGATGATGTTTTTGTTGTGAGCCTCAGTTCCCATTAGGAAAAAAGATTTTTTAAATTGAAAATAATCCAGAAAGTGGTCCATTTCATGAGACTGAAATACCAGAGTGTTTTTGAAATCAATTGTCTGTATCTTTCCGAAAGACGGTTGAAGAAGTGATCTGCCTTTTTCAGCGGAAAACTGATCGAAAATAATTTCTATCGGCAGTTGTTGCGTGTGATCGAGAAAATTATTCTGTTTAAGAATTTTTTTGACGATACCTACCATTTCCCGCATATCCTCACGGGAGTGGGTGATGGTAATGAAAAGCCCATCTTTTTTGAGAATGCGGGCAATTTCGGGAATCATGTTAGGAAAGAAATATAAGGCATAGCTGCAAATAACCAAATCATAAGAATTGTCGGAATGTTTTCTTATTTGATCGATACCGGAAGAAGAGAATGTTCCCGAGTATCCGGCGCGTCGGCAGGCATCCAGAAAAAAAGGTTTGTATTCAGGAATGATATCAATGCCGGTGATAGTTGCGTCTGCATGAAGTCTATCCTTCAGAGCTTCGGTAAAAGCGCCAAAAGCGCATCCTAATTCCAGGACATTATGGCAGTTAGAGAGGTCAACGTGATTTAAGGCTGTTTTTCTGATGTCCTCTTTATTGGTGGAAAACTGACGAATTAATTGGGCTATAGCCAGATGTTTTTGTACATCACGAAATACTTTGCGAATCTTTTTCTTATCCAGAATATCCGCCATTTTATATTCCTAAATTTAAAGGATTACTTTAACACTGTTGTTGAAACTCCAATTCCAAAAGCGAAGCGCAGCGGAATTGGTAAGTTGAACAATCCCGCGAAGCGGAGGGTTTCATACCCGTGATTTTTCAGCATCCATTATTTTGGCTACTCTTCTTGAATGCCTGTCTCCGGCAAATTCAGTATCCATAAATTTTTCAATCATTTTTGTAACCGGGACGGAATATTGTACTCTGCCGCCGAACGCGATAAAATTAGCATCATTATGCGCTTTGGCCATTTCTGCAGTAAACAAGTCATGAATTAAAGCGCACCGGATACCTTTTATTTTGTTTGCGGTGATAGATACTCCGATTCCTGTGCCGCAAAGAAGAATGCCGAAATCATATCCGCCTTTTTTAAATTCGTTGCAAGCAATGACGGCGATATCGGGATAATCTACAGGATCTTCGCTGTTTACCCCCATATCCTTTACGTCACAATTTTTTGTTTTTAAAAAAGATACGATTTCACTTTTTAAGGCAATGGCTCCATGATCTGAGGCAATAATAATTTTCTTCATTAGTATCTTTCCCCAAAAGAATTATTTTAATCATTCAGTTCTTATTTTTACGAGATTACAAAATAAGTCAATAAAAAATCTTTGCTTCACAGGCATATTTGCGTTAAAAAGCGACATGCGGGAATTATTGACGAAGTATTTTAACTACCTTTTAATCGAACGTGGCATAGCTCAAAACACACTGGAATCTTATGGGCGTGATTTACGCCGGTTTGTTTCCTTTGTTGAGGAGAAAAGAAAGGTAACGGATATAAAGGATGTAAATCCGGAATCGGTTGTTGAATATCTGAAACATATCAGAAATGAAGGCTTGGCGTCTAATTCCATGAATAGGGCGCTTGCCGCGTTAAGAGGGTTTTATAAGTATCTGCTTCGCGAAAAAATAATTAATGAAAATCCGTTAGCCAATATTGAATTAGCCAAAGTCTGGATGAAACTACCCGACACGATCAGTAAAGAGGAAATGAAAACCATTTTGGCTCAACCGGGTGATCAAACAATTACAGCCATACGCAACACTGCCATGCTGGAGCTTCTATATGCTACAGGAATCCGCGTTTCTGAATTGATTAACCTGACAATGAACAGCGTCAACTGGCAGGTTGGTTTTTTGGTTGTCATGGGTAAAGGGAGTAAAGAAAGAATTGTACCTGTCGGCAAAATAGCTTACGATTGCACCAGACGTTATGTTGATGAGGCCAGGCCGCAATTGATGCAGAAAAAGAGTACGGATGTTTTGTTTTTAAACCGCTTTGGAAAAAAATTTACCCGGCAGGGTTTCTGGAAAATAGTTGTCGGTTACGCCCGGCAGACCGGATTGAAAAAAAAGGTTTATCCGCATACTTTTCGTCATTCTTTTGCGTCGCATCTTTTGGAAGGCGGCGCAGATTTACGTACGGTACAGGTAATGCTGGGGCATTCCGATATTTCCACAACGCAGATTTACACACATGTAACGCGCGAGAAATTAAGAGAAATTCACCATAAATATCATCCACGAGGCTGATTGCTGCAGAGAACCTATGATTCATTGAGGGATTAATGATTAATCGACGTTTAAATAATGAAGGACAACACAGGGAAACATTATTCCCGATAAATAAAATATTGATTGCGGTCGTTTGCGTAATTTTAATTTTTATCCTTATATTTTTTCTTTATCCTAAACCTTTCCGTTATTTTGCTTTCTACGCCTCCAGGGTAAAAAACACATTTTCTTATTACGTATTAAATTCCAGACCTAACTTTTATTATCTGGAAATGGAAAAAAATGGAAAGGATATTCGTGCCGGTGAAAACGAAGCTTTAGATGTGACTTACCGTGATGAGTTTGTGATCAAGTCTGTAGTAAGTGACGATTTAACTGGCAAATATATGAATGTTAAAGTAGAGGGCCTGAACAAAGGTAAAAATGATCTGGGAGTTTTATTAAAAGGTGTTGAGCTCGTTGATAAAATAATAAAAAGCGGAACTATGATAAATGACTCCGGAATCGTATCCGACTACAAAATCTTAATAAATTATCGCAACAAAAAAATAGCTTCTGTTCCTCTTAAAGTTGTTATTACACCACAGGATTGGTTTCGTTTTGCCAAGGATTCTTCAAATGTAAAAGAACAAATCGAATATTTAAAAAAAGCGATAGACTTAAATAAAAACGATATCAGTGTTCGAAAGATTCTTGCCGGTGTTTATTCGCGGCAGGGCAGGTTGGATGAGGCCATCGGCCAGTATAAAGATGTCGTGGAACTTAAGCCCGATGATACAATAGCTTTGGGGGAATTGGCCAAATGCTATATAAAGAAAAAGGAATATGACGAGTCTATCAAGATATCGAGACAGATTATCAAAATCAATCCAAAAGAAGTACAAGCTTATATCAGCGTCGGTCTTTCCTTCGCTGAAAAGGGACTATGGGATCAGGCAATACAAAATTATCGTGAAGCTGTGCGGCTTGAACCGGATAATTATCCTGTCAGATTAAAACTGGCGGAAGCCTATAAAAATAAAAACCTGATGAATGCAGCTATTGAAGAATATAAATATATTGCTGACCATTCGAAAGAAGCCGACTTGGCGTTGCTTTCTTTGGGTGATATTTATTTAAAACTTAAAAAATACGAATCTGCAATTAAATATTATAAAGAAGTTATAAAGAAACAACCGCGATCGGTTGCCGCTTATGCCAATCTTGCTTCTGCTTATGCCGGAACGGGAAAATGGCCGGAAGAGCTGGATAACTTGAAAAAAGCAGTTTCTTTAAGTCCTAATGAGCCAACAGTCCGATTCAATCTGGGCGCGGCTTATGATAGAAAAGGCATGAACTCCGAAGCGATTAAAGAATACGAACACGTATTAAAAGTTAATCCTGATGATGCTGATGCTCTGGAACGTCTCGGTGACCTGTCGCTTAAAAATAAGAAATTTGTTCAGGCCGTGAAATATTACGAGAAATTAGCGGCAAAATCCTCTAAAAATGGTACTATTTTTGCCAATTTAGGTTTTGCCTATGGTGAAATGAAAAAATATGCCGCATCAGCCGAAAATTACGAAAAAGCGATTAAGTACGGCGCTAAAAATTCTAACTTGCATTATAACTTAGCTTATACATACGATAAACTGGGAAAAGAAAAAAAAGCAATTGCCGAGTATGAAAAAATATCTCCGCCGACGAAAGAGGTGCTGAGTATTCTTGGTCAATTCTATCTGAAAGAAAAGAATTGCGCGGTGGCAATTAAACAATATAAAAAAATTGCACAAATAGAACCGAAAAAAGCTGAGTCCTACGAAAGTTTGGGATATGCTTACACCAAATGTAATGATCTGGACGCGGCCATTAAACATTACCGGATTGCTTTAAAATATGATCGCGAAGATGATGAGGCTTACGCCGGCTTGGGTGAGGCTTACGAGAAAAAAGGTCTTTATCAGGAAGCATTGAAAGCGTACAACAGTGCCTATGCGCTTAATCCGGAATCGGCAAAAGCAGCACAAAAAATACCGAAAATGAAAATTAAACTTTTGCAGGAAAAAGCTCAGAAAAAAATCAGGAGTGATGAAGAATGAAGCGAATAAAGATCAGTAAATTTATTATTGGAGATAATAAGAAATTCGTTCTGATTGCCGGTCCGTGCGTTTTGGAAAACGAAAAATCAGCAATTGATACGGCCAGGTATTTAAAAAGACTTACTGCAAAATTGGACATCCCTTTTATCTTTAAAGCTTCATATGACAAAGCGAATAGAACTTCGATAAAGTCCTATCGGGGGCCTGGAGCAAAAAAAGGATTGGCAATACTGGAAAAGATTAAAGGGGAATTGGATGTTCCGGTGCTCTCCGACGTACACCGTTTCGAAGAAATTGACGCGGCGGCAAATGTATTGGACGTTGTTCAGGTACCGGCGTTTCTTTGTCGGCAGACAGATTTTATTGCGGAGATTGCGAGGAAGGCCGGCGTGATTAATATCAAGAAAGGGCAATTTCTAGCTCCCTGGGATATGGTCAATGTTATAGATAAGGCCAGAAAAGCAGGTAATGAAAATATTATGATTACTGAAAGAGGGGCATCGTTTGGTTATAATAACCTTGTTTTCGATGTTCGTTCTATACCCATTCTCAGAGATATGGGGTATCCGGTAATTTTTGATGCTACTCATTCCGTGCAATTACCCGGAGGAGAGGGAACTTCATCGGGAGGACAGCGGGATATGGTGAAATATCTGGCGCGCGCGGCAGTGGCGGCCGGAGTAGATGGTATCTTTTTTGAAGTTCACCACGATCCGGAAAAAGCTTTGTGCGACGGCTCTAATTCGCTATATCTTTCCGAGCTGGAAGAGTTGCTGATTATGCTAAAAAAAATCGACAGCCTGGTAAAAATAAAAAGTTAGTGCAGTTAGTTCCTGTTTGCGAAAGGATAATTTTGTCGATATTCTGGCCTGTGATGATCAATGCAATAAAAACTCTTTCCCTCATAGTCTTTGTTCCCATCATCATCTTTTCAATGACTGCCGGCGCATTGTGCGAAGAGCTGACGTCCGCACCGGTAAATACAGAACAAAGAATTATACAGACGCCCCTAAAATCTGCGGAAGCAACACCATCAACCATACAGCAAGAGGATGAAGATTCGCCCGAAACACCGGTGGAACAGTTGGCACCACCTGCAAGAGATAAAGGGTTGAAGAAGGCAGGAAGACTGGCGGATGCCGTCCATGGAAACATATCAAAGCGGATTATCAACAGTGCTGTCTGGGTTGATTCTTTTTTTGCAAATGAACGGTCTCTGGCAGAAGAAAACCATACCTATGTCACTCTGCGGTATAACTTATTTTTAGAAGATTCATCCGGCATATCCAATGATCCCAGAGTCGACGCAAGGGTGGTATTGCCAAAACTTAAAGAAAAAATGCATTTCATCTTTTCCATAGAGCCGGATGAACCACTTGGAGGTGGTACAGCCGTCAAGGAGGATACTACTAATAGCTCGCAGGTAATCATGAATAAGCCACAGACACCCGTAAGCGATAAACGACGTTTTACGACGGCCTTGCAGTATTTCCTGGAATCCACAGAAAATCAAAATATTTCCATACGTTCAGGACTAACGTTCAGTGGTATAGAACCTGTCGTATTTGGCGCTCCGCGCTATCGTCTCCTGATACCCGTAGATTCATGGAATTTCCGGTTTACCCAGGAAGTCATGTATCGAACAGATACAAGGTGGCAGGAAACAACGCGGTTTGATTTGGAGCGACCGATAGGCTCATTATTTTTTCGAACTACTGCCGAGGGTTCATGGTTTCAGGATAAGCCGGGTTACTTTTACAATCTCAGTTTAGTTTTATTTCAACCTCTCGACAGAACAAATGCTCTAAACTACGAATGGATCAGCAGCTTTGAGACAGAACCGACAGGGAAGTTGACGGATACCGTTTTGTGTGTCCGCTACAGGTATAATTTATTGTCGCATAACTGGATATATTTTAATATTGCTCCGCAATGCCGGTTTCCAAGTGACAGAGACCATCAATTTACACCGGGCATTCTTTTAAGTGTAGAGGCTGTTTTCGGACGGTCTCAGTAATAGATATTGATTGATAAAACAAAAAAAGCACATCCTGCCTTGACAGGGGGCATATTTATGTTTATTCTAAATAAAATCAATAACAAACAAAAACAAAGAGGGAATCAAATCTCCTCTTGGCTCATGGTAAAAATAAAGTAAATAAGAGATTGGTGTTTTTTAATGTTATCTTAATCGGGGTCCAAATTTATAAAGGATAATAACGATAATGAAAAAGAATATTAAAGAAAAACTATGCAAAATAAAACTTTTGATTCTGGATGTAGACGGTGTCATGACGGATGGCAGGATAATGATGGATGATAAAGGGTGCGAATTAAAAAGTTTCAATGTTCGCGACGGACATGGCATAAAGATATTACAACGCTATGGAGTTGGGGTTGCTATACTTACAGGTCGAAAATCTAAAGTAGTGGAATATAGGGCTAAGGATCTGGAGATTAAAGATGTTTATCAAGGCGCTTTAAACAAGAAAGAAGTGTTTGAAAAAATTCTCAAGAAGCGCAAATTATCTGCAGAGGAAACTGCTTATTTAGGCGATGATATAGTGGACATACCGGTACTGAAAAGAGCCGGATTTTCGGCAGCGGTCGCCGACGCTTTGGATGTAGTAAAAGTATCGGTTGATTACGTGACTAAAAACAGAGGCGGATATGGTGCTGTAAGAGAACTTTGTGAAATGATTCTGCAAGCTCAGGGAAAGTGGCAGGAGGTTTCTGAAAGATACGAATTTAGTGAAAAGGGCTGTTGAAAAACGCTCACCTGCTGTGTTGCGCTGCAAACCGCACAGCTCAACGTATATCCATATACGCCTCGCGGTACGGTTTTTTGCGCGCCTTGCATCTGAGCATTTTTGAACAGCCCTCAATATGATGCTTCTCAATCTCATTAAACTGCATTATTTCTTACTTTTGCCATCATTTTTAGCCTTATTTCTTTACACGAGACATTCACAGTGATATAATAACAGCAAAAATAGTGCCAAAAGCAGGATGTCACTGATTAAATGAAATTAAACAAAAAAACAGCCATTATATCTTCAATAGCAGTTGTTTCTTTGGTGGTTTTGATTGCCGTTGTGGCTGTGATCAAGGTCGGTGTAAATAAACCCAAAAATTTGTTAAAAGCACTTCAGAATAGCGTAGACCTGCAAATAAAAGGCTTCGTTTATACGGAAGTTGGTGAAGCCAATGCCAAATGGGAAGTAAAAGCCGAAACCGCCACATATGATAAAAAGCAGGATCTTGCTATATTTGATAAAGTTCAAATAAAGTTAACAACTTCAGATGGTAAGGTCTTTGTAATGACAGCGGATAAAGGGCAGATGCTGATAAAGAAAAAAAGCATTGATATAAAAGGTAATGTAGTCATAAATTCAGATACCGGCGATAAATTTTCCACCGATTATTTGAATTACAGCGATGCTGAAAAGAAATTTTATACCGATGCGCCGGTGACAATGGAAAATAAGCGTATGAAGATAACAGGAAGAGGATTAACTCTCTTTATGAATAAAGGGGAATTGAATATTCCCTCGATGGTTAAAGCTAAAATAATTTGATAGAGAAATTGAATGATTAAAAAAATTTGTTTATTTGTCGTATTTATTGCTTTAATTTCAGTTCTTCGCGTTCATGCTGATAATAATCCCTTGATTAAACAATCAGATGATCCCATCGAAATTACTTCCAACCGGATGGAGGCTTTTAACGAAAAGAAGCTCGTCGTATTTTCCGGCAACGCCTTAGCAAAACAGGGCAACAAAGTGCTGAAAGCAGACCAGTTGCGTTTGTATTATAAAGAAGAATCCGGTAAAAAAAATAAAATCGGAAAAATTGAAACAGAAAATGCCGGTGACTTGGAGAAAATAGAAGCGAAAGGAAATGTTTCCTTAACGCAAGGAGAAAGAATAGCAACGGGAGACGAAGCAGTATACTTTAGAGAAAGTAATAAAGTTATCATGACCGGTAATGCTATGTTGAAAGAAGGTAAAAACCTTATCAAGGGAGACAGGGTTATAGTGTTTCTTAATGAAAATAGAGGAATTGTTGAAAGTAACACGCAAAAACAAGTTAAAGCAATAATTTATCCTCAGGAAAAAAAGAAGGCAGGGAGCAACTAGCGCAAGCATCATGCGTTTTAAGTTATGGGTAATTTATCAGCAAAAGGTTTAATTAAAATATACAACAAACGAAAAGTCGTCAATCAGATTGATTTGTCGATTTCACCCGGTGAAGTTGTCGGTTTGCTTGGCCCTAATGGTGCAGGCAAAACAACCACTTTTTATATGATTGTCGGATTGATTAAGCCGGATGTCGGTGAAATATTTTTAGATGGCGAAAATATTACTAAATTCCCCATGTATTTAAGAGCGCGTAAAGGTTTAAATTATTTGCCACAAGAGCCATCCGTTTTCCGTAAACTTACGGTGGAAGAAAATATTCTTGCTATTTTAGAGACACTTGATTTGAGGGAAGAAGAAAGAAACGAAAGGTTAGAAGAGCTCCTCCGGGAACTTGATCTGACAGCGCTGGCAAAAAATCATGCCTATTCTCTGTCTGGTGGCGAAAGAAGAAGAGTAGAAATCACCAGGGCATTGGTTACTCACCCCAAATATATTCTTTTAGATGAGCCTTTTGCCGGAATTGATCCGTTGGCTGTCGCCGACATTCAGAAAATAATCGAAAAGTTAAAAACGAAAGGAATCGGTATAATTATTTCCGATCATAATGTGCGGGAGACTCTTTCCTGCTGCGACCGCGCCTACATTGTAAATGAAGGCGCGGTATTAGTTGAAGGTCCTCCGGATAAGATTTCTCAAAGCGAACTGGCGCGAAAATTTTATTTCGGCGATACTTTTAATATATAGGAATTATTTAAAATAAGTTTTTTATTATGGCGTTTGAGCTAAAACAGAGTTTAAAACTTACTCAACAGTTGATCATGACCCCTCAACTGCAGCAGGCTATAAAGTTGTTGCAGTTGTCCCGGCAGGAACTTATCGAAACAATTAGTCAGGAAATGGAAGAAAATCCTCTTTTGGAAGAAGTTGCCCCTGAGGAAGGAAATGAAGAGGACGCTCATGCGGAAATTGAAGAAGATGTCCAATCTGTTGAACGTGAAGATTTAAAAGCAGTCGAGCGGGCAAAAGAATTGACCGGGGAAGGAGATGGTCGCGAAGAATTTGACTGGGCTAATTATCTTGAGGATTACGGTCCGGTAGGCGTAACTTACGGCGGCAGAGATGGTGAAGCAACATCATGGGATAATATTCTTACCGAAGGCCAGTCGCTGACAAAACACCTGATGTGGCAGATGAATCTTTCATCTTTTAATGAAGATGAAACGCGTATCGGTACTCAAATTGTCGGCAATCTTGATCAAAATGGTTATTTATGCGCGACCGTTTCAGAAATCATGCAGCTGGAAAATGTAAGCGAGGAATTTGTCGAAACTGTTTTACAAAAGGTTCAGGAATTCGATCCACCTGGAATTGCCGCCCGTAATCTGCAGGAATGTCTCTTAATTCAAGCCAGAATGCTGGGCGTGAAAAATAAAATCATTGACGTTATCATCAAGGATTATCTTAAAGATCTGGAATTAAAAAATTATGTCCATATTGCGCATAAATTAAAAGTTCCTCTGCGCGAAGTGGAAATGGCTGTATTATTGATCAGCGGAATGAATCCCAAACCAGGCGGTATTTATTCCGAAGAAAAGATTCAACCGATCATTCCCGATGCTTATATTATAAAAGTGGGAGATGAATATAAAATCATTCTTAATGATGATGGTTTACCGCGTTTACGCATAAGTAATTTTTACCGTGAAATTATGGCGGGACTTGCTGATCATGGTCATAACGAGGAAGAAAGCGGGAAAAAATATATAAAAGATAAAGTGCAGTCGGCTACATGGCTGATTAAAAGCATACAGCAAAGGCAGAAGACAATATATAAAGTTGTGGAAAGCATCGTCAAATTTCAAAAAGATTTTTTTGACCTCGGTATTGATTTCCTTAAACCTCTGGTGCTGCACGATATTGCCAATGATATCGAAATGCATGAATCCACCATTAGCCGTGTAGTAAATAACAAATATGTGCATTCGCCACAGGGTATTTTTGAAATGAAATATTTCTTTGGCAGTTCCATTAAAAGAACATCCGAGGGAAATATTGCTTCGAAGAGTGTAAAAGAAGAAATAAAGCAAATAGTCAACGGCGAAGCACCAAAAAAACCATACAGTGACTGCGAAATTGTTGAAATACTGCAGGCAAAGGGGATAAATATAGCAAGACGCACTGTTGCTAAGTATAGGGACATGATGGGAATATTACCCTCCTCTAAGAGGAAGAAATATTTTTAATAAAAATGTATTTGAGTGGGAACATTAAAAGCAGGATAATATAAAATATTGATTGACATTTAGTTTTTACATCAATATATGACTTGCCTTTATTGTCAGCCCAGATAAGTTTCAAAAGTTAAGATTATTGTAATGTTGAGCTGATTAAATTAATTAAGGAGGAATGATTATGAAGATTTCCGTAACTTTTAGAAACGGTGAAGGTGAAAACTGGCAAAAAGTTTACGCAGAAGAAAGAATTCAAAGACTGAAAAAATATTTGGATGCACCTGCTGAAGCTCATATTGTAGTTTCCATGGAAAAATTCAGGCATTTTGCAGAAATAAATCTAAGCTCCAGTGGCTGGAACATAAATGCAAAAGAAGAAGCAAAAGATATGCATCTCGCAATCGATAGCTGTATAGAAAAAATTGAAAGACAACTTAAAAAACAAAGAGAAAAAATCAGAGAGCATAAGCCCAGAAGCATTCGCCGCAGCACGGAAAAACTTGATCAAGAAGAAGCTGAAGAACCAACAGTAAGTAAAATTGCGGAAACGCATAAAGTAATATTAAAACCAATGTCTTTTGATGAAGCGATCATGGAGATAGAGGGTACAAAAGATCGCTTTATTCTTTATAGAGATTCTTCTTCTGAAAACGTAAGTCTGGTCTATCGTCGCGATGATGGAAATTATGTCCTGATCGAGACAAATAGCTAGCTGTTGGGTTAAATTAAGCTTAGTCATAAAATCAAAATTAAAGCGTTTAAAATTTGGTAATTCTTGATAGCTTTAATCAAAGGGAAGTCGTAATAACTGACCTGATTGAAAAGGTATTTGTGTGGCTGAAAAAAAAAGAATTTAAGAAAATAAGGAAAAATGTTTTGCTGAAAATTTAAAAGGGTATGGTAA
Organism: Deltaproteobacteria bacterium HGW-Deltaproteobacteria-2; assembly: GCA_002840505.1. Lineage (NCBI taxonomy): Bacteria > Deltaproteobacteria > Deltaproteobacteria bacterium HGW-Deltaproteobacteria-2. The sequence continues at coordinate 78,260 of PHBC01000002.1, forward strand.
ATGCAGCTGGATCAATTTTTAAAAATTGAATTTATCAATGCCAATTTGTTGGCCAAAACAAAAGTTGAAGTGTTGACTGAGTTAGTTAATACCTTAATCCATGGTGATCGTAATCTTAACCCGTTATTGATTGTTGAAACTTTACAACAGAGAGAAAATCTTGGTTCTACCGGGATAGGCGATGGAGTCGCCATTCCTCATGGGAAAACATCCGCGATTAATGATCTTATTATTGCTTTCGGGCGCAGCATAGAAGGTATCGATTATGATTCATCAGATGGGAAACCGGTACATCTTTTTTTCCTGCTTCTGGCGCCAGAGAACTCGGCTGGTCATCATTTAAAAGTTTTGGCTAAGATTTCAAAAATGTTAAAAATAGACAATTTCCGTAAAATGCTTTTGAAAGCAAAATCTCCAGGCGATTTGTATAAAATAATTATTGATCAAGATAAAATTTGCGTTTCTTAAAGATTAAACCGAGAATACATTGTCCAACCACCAATTCACTGATCTGAATTAGTACTTATATCGAACAGATTTCCACTTCCCTAGAAATGTTATACGGACCTTGTTTTAAAAAGAAAGTTCCATTTTCTGGCAATTTTAATAAAAATCTGCTAAAAAATTACATATTAGACTAAAAGGTGACAGAAAAATGAAAAATCTTCGAGTCGTGATTATCACCGGTCTTTCCGGCTCGGGTAAAAGTACCGCACTCAGGGCTTTGGAAGATATTGGTTTCTTCTGCGTCGATAACCTTCCTGTTATTTTGTTGCCGAAATTTCTTGCCATAACAACAGTCTCTTCTCCGGAAATAAAACGAGTGGCCATGGTCATGGATTTACGGGAAAGAAGCTTTCTCGATAAGTACGAGCGAATATTTGCGGGACTAAAACAAAAAGGATACAAAATTGAGATTCTTTTCCTTGAATCCAGCGACGAATCTCTATTACATCGCTTTAGTGAGACCAGACGTATTCATCCTCTTTCCGAAAGGGGAATGATTATGGAGGGCATCCTGATGGAAAGAGAAAAGTTGTCATCCTTAAAAAAAATGGCTGACAAAATTATTGATACAACTTCTGTTAATGTTCATCAGCTAAAAGATATAGTGCAACGTCATTTTTTGCCATCCTCCAGAAAGAAGAAAATGGCCATTAATATGACTTCCTTCGGCTATCGTTATGGGTTGCCTGCTGATGCTGATCTTGTCTTTGATGTAAGGTTTCTGCCCAACCCTTATTTTGTTGAAAATTTAAAAAATTATGACGGGCATAATGTTAAAGTGCATAACTACGTTATGCATAACAAACAAAGCAAAGAATTTCTGAAAAAAATATTGGATTTGATGAATTTACTCATTCCCCTATATGAAAAAGAGGGGAAAGTGCGCTTGAATATTGCCATGGGTTGTACGGGCGGCAAGCATCGCTCTGTAGTTATGGCTAATAAACTGGCCTCGCATTTCTCGTCGATGAAGTATTTGGTCAATCTAAATCATCGCGATATTAATAAAAATTAGAAGAGTTCTTGAAACCTTCTCTTTATTAGAGAGAAGGAAAAGAATAATACTACCTGATGATATTGTCTTTAATCCAATGCGGATCCCACCACTCCTGCGGATTGACAAATTGTCCACCGGCAAGAATACTGAAATGTAGATGATCTCCACCAGCTAGACCGGACAATCCGGAATTGCCGATTTTTTCACCCTTCGCTACATTCTTGCCGACGCTCGTATTAATGACGGATAAATGACCGTATAAGCTGAACAAGCCCAGTCCGTGATCGATAATAACAGCGTTTCCGTAAATGCCCAATGTTCCCATGAAGACAACAACGCCGCTGTTGGCGGCCTCAATAGGTGCCTGAGCGTTGGATGCCAGGTCAACCCCGGTGTGAATAGATTCACCGACAATTTTACGATCAAAGACATAATCTCTCTTGTCACCGTAAAGAGCCATGGGAGCCGCATTACTCATGCGCAGGAAAGTTCCTTCCCAAAGAGCTTTAGGTGTAGACTTTTTGCAAATATTTTGAATGGTCAGCAAATTTTCGTTACGCGTTTGAGAATTGATATAGGTAAATACTTCCAGTGGAGTTTTGCCTTGTAAAGACGGAATCATTGCTTGAAATTCAGGCATTTTCTGCTGCAAAAAACTTGCACTCAAATTCATTTTATCGTGACGGAATTTCTTTGCCTTAATAACGCAGGGGAAGGCAACATTTGTTTCGTTACCGGCTTCATCACGAGCGAAAATCATTATTCTGGTCTTGGTTTTATCTGCATCCATCGGTACTGCGAAATAAATGACATAAGAAGCCTTATTGTCAATCAGTGTGGCTTGGCCGGGAGTAAAACAATTATTAATGTAAGCTCCTGTATCAGTAATTTTTTTAGATGACTGGTAAGCGATAAAGCCTGTACCACCCTGATTTATGTAATTGACGGTTTTCAGCAGATTAATCTGTGGCGGAATTGTATCAATTTTCACATTTTGGGATAAAATATTTTGATTTTTGAAAAGAGAATAGTCCGTAGCCGAAACTTTGATAGTGGCCGGGCCGTCATGGAGTTTCAAATCAGCTGTATTTACAGCAATGGATAAGCTTTCCTGTTTTTTCCCTTTGGAGGGGATTTTTTTATCTGCCAAAATCTGGCCTTTGTTATCCTGGATAATTTCCACATTCAAATGTGAAAGACCGCTCTGTGAATCGGAAAAATTAATTTCCAATATTTTTTGTCTGCCGATGGCGGTAACACCTTGAACAAATTTGATTGCGGGTTTCCCTAATTCCACATAACTGCCGAAGAAAAACCAACCCAGAGCAACGATAACTAAAATGGCTATAGAAATTTTGATATATAATAAATTGAATCTTTTCATAATAATCCCCTAAAAATGTGAGATGATGCGTCTGCGGGGCTTATAATAACTTTAATGATGTTTTGCAAGACAAATCTCCGCGCCAAATAAAGGTTAGTTCAATACTAAACTTTTCTAAAATATATTGAAGGTAATAAAGATAATTATGCCTTGATATTGTTGAAAAGCGCTGTTATATTTCGTAAATAGATTGAGTGCAGTTGTATTTCTGATGAGCGGTTTGAATAACAATATATCGGGAAGATTAGTGATATGCTGGAGAACAAAAAAATTGTTTTAGGTGTTACCGGAGGCATTGCCGCCTACAAGGCGGCGGAATTAATTCGTGCGCTCATTAAGTCAGGGGCGCAGGTAAAAGTTATCATGACGAAAAGCGCAAAAGAATTTATCACGCCCTTAACACTGCAGACACTTTCACAGAATCAGGTCTATACGGATATGTTTGTTCCGGCGGATAAATATGAAATGGCACACATAACTCTTGCGGAATTTGCCGACGCGTTTGTTATTGCACCGGCAACGGCAAACATAATCGGAAAAATTGCTTCGGGCATTGGCGATGATTTGTTATCTACTACAATTATGGCTCAGGAAAAACCAACGCTTATTTGTCCGGCCATGAATGACAAAATGCTTGCCAATCCCATCGTTCAGAAAAATATAAATAAACTTAAAAAATTCGGTTACGCTGTAATGGAAAGTGCGGAAGGCGAGCTTGCATGCAAAACAAAGGGGAAGGGGCGTTTGCCGGATATTGCGGAAATTGTCGAAGCAGTAGAAATCCTTCTTACTCCCAAAGACTTTGCCGGCGTGAAGATTTTAATTACAGCCGGTCCTACTGAAGAGCCTTTGGATCCTGTACGTTTTATTACCAACTTATCATCGGGCAAAATGGGCTATGCATTGGCCGTCGAAGCGCACAGAAGAGGCGCTGAAGTTACTTTAATCAGCGGTCCGACAAATTTACCCCTGCCACCGGTAGGGAAAATCATCAAAGTGCGTACGGCAAAAGAAATGCACAAAGCAGTTATGGATAATTATAAAAAAGCTGCAGTTATTATTAAAGCCGCTGCCGTAGCCGATTATAGCCCCAAAGAATTAGCTACGGAAAAAATCAAAAAAGACAAGAAAACTCTTTCTCTGGAATTGAAAAATAATCCTGATATCATTGCCGATGTCGGAAGGAATAAAGGCAGGCGCATACTAGTTGGTTTTGCGATGGAGACGCAAAATCTGTTGGCTAACGCCAGAGAGAAACTCAAAAAGAAAAACATGGATTTGATTGTTGCCAATAATTTACGGGAAGAAGGCGCCGGTTTCCGGACAGATACAAATATAATTACGATAATTGATCGCGCAGGTAAAGCAGAGTCTTTAGAGAAGATGACTAAAATAGAAGCGGCGGGCGCGATTCTTGATCGCGTCAAAAAAATAATTAAAAAAAGTAATGGTAAAAAATAACGGGAGAACATTTTAATTTGGCGGCGGAAGAATTACAGAGGGAATTGCTTAAAGCTGTTAAGGCGCTGAAGGGGCAAGTGATAAACAGAGACAGCTTGTCTGTCGGGATTGATTGGAAAAAGACACGTCCGGTGTCCGCATCAGTCAGTCATGTGAAAACCGGTGGCTCAACAAAAGAAGACATGTTGAAAATAGTTCATCAGGAAATGGCAAACTGTCAGCTTTGCCCCTTGGGAAAAACAAGAAAAAATCTTGTTTTTGGCGTTGGTAATCCCGAAGCGAAAATAGTTTTTGTCGGGGAAGCGCCCGGGGCTGATGAAGATGAACAGGGGCTGCCCTTTGTAGGAAGGGCTGGACAACTCTTGACGGACATTATTAAGGCGATGGGTTATCAACGTAAAGATGTTTACATCTGCAATATTCTCAAATGCCGTCCGCCGGGTAATCGCAATCCACAACCGGATGAAATAAGCAAATGCGAATCTTTTTTAAAAAAACAATTGCAGATTATTACACCAAAAATAATATGTGCTTTAGGAACCTTTGCCGCCAAGACGCTATTAAATACTGATATACCCATATCCGCATTACGCGGCCGTTTTCATTCCTACGAGGGAATAAAATTAATGCCGACATATCATCCGGCATATCTTTTACGTAACCCTTCGGCCAAAAAACAAGTCTGGGAAGATGTCCAGATGATTATGAAAGAAGTTAAGCCCTAATCATTCAAAACAATTAGCGAAAGAGGTGAAACAATGTCCAGGAAGATAATTTTCACATTGATTGCGGTTTTATTACTCATGAGTTTTGGAACTTGGGCCGAAGAGAAGAAACCGGTATTTAATGTTATTACAATCGATGGCGTTATTACATCGCCGACGGCAAAATATATCTCCAAAAGCATAGAAGATGCAAAAAAAGATAATGCTGAAGGTTTGATAATTTTACTCGACACACCTGGCGGAATGGACACGGCAATGCGCGATATCGCTAAAAGTATTCTCAATGCGCCACTGCCGGTAATCGTTTTCGTTTCTCCTCCTGGAGCTCGTGCCGCATCGGCGGGAGTTATTATTACGGAAGCGGCTCACATAGCCGCAATGGCTCCCGGTACAAATATTGGAGCCGCTCATCCCGTGGCGATCGGTCTTGGCGGCGGGAAGGATATGGATAAAACAATGTCTGCGAAAGTGGAAAACGACGCTGCCGCTTACGCTCGCAGTATTGCAAAATCAAGAGGGCGCTCTGAAGAATGGGCCGAAAAAGCTGTGCGCAAAAGCGAATCAATAACTGCCGAAGAAGCGCTTAAACTAAAAGTTATTGATTTTGTAGCTCCTGATATCGAGAAACTTTTAGTTGCCATTGATCAAAAAGAAGTAAATTTGGCCAAAGGTAAAAAGAAAATATCAACAAAAAATGCCGTAATTAATAATAAGAAAATGGGGACACGTCAGGGGATTCTTGCTGCTATTTCCGATCCGAATATTTCTTATATTCTTTTGTTAGTAGGATTGGCAGGCTTGTATTTCGAACTTTCCACACCCGGAGCAATATTACCCGGAGTAATCGGCGGCATATCGCTCTTGCTGGCGTTTTTTGGTCTGTCCACATTGCCGGTAAATTATACCGGAATATTAATGATAATATTCGGTGTAATTTTATTTATTGCGGAGATAAAAGTTATGAGTCACGGCATGCTTACTGTCGGAGGGATAATTTCACTAATTATGGGATCATTATTATTATTTGATACAACGGAGCCTGCCTTACGCCTTTCTTTTCAGGTTTTGATTCCGGCCGTTTTGGTTGCTTCCGGTTTCTTTATTGTGGTTATCTGGCTGGCGATTAAAGCGCAAATGCGGAAACATTTTTCAGGATCGGAAGCAATGGTCGGTGCCGAGGCGGAAGTGATGAAGGATATTGACGAAGAAGGGGAAGTATTTTTAATGGGAGAGTACTGGAAAGCTTCAAGTAAAGAACCGGTTAAGAAAGGGGCAAAAGTAAGGGTTGTTAAGGTTGTAGGTCTGAGATTAATCGTGGAAGAAATAAAAAAATAACTAATATTTTAAGGAATAAATTAAGGGAGGATAATTATAATGATTGGTACTTTTTCTTTGCCTTTAGTTGTTGTTATCGTATTGATTGTAATGTTTTTGGCATCCGCAATCAAGATAATGAACGAATACGAAAGGGCTGTTATTTTTCGTTTAGGCCGCATCAGAGATGTCAAAGGACCGGGATTGATTATTATTATTCCCGGCATTGACAGAGTGGTGAAGATAGATATGAGGACAATTACCATGGATGTTCCTCCTCAGGATGTTATAACGAAAGACAATGTTTCGATCAAAGTAAGCGCCGTTGTTTATTTTCGCGTTATGGATGCAAATTCCGCCGTGACCAATGTGGAAAACTATCTCTTCGCCACATCACAGCTCGCCCAGACCACACTCAGAAGTGTCTGCGGCCAGATGGAACTTGATGAAATCCTTTCCGAACGCGAGAAGATTAACATGCGTTTGCAGGAAATTCTCGATCGCAGCACTGAACCATGGGGCATTAAAATATCGCTGGTGGAAGTCAAACACATTGATTTACCCGAAGAAATGAAACGTTCTATGGCGAAACAGGCCGAAGCGGAAAGAGAAAGAAGGGCAAAGGTCATTAACGCGGAAGGTGAATTCCAGGCCGCGCAGAAATTAATTGAAGCTGCGGCTTTAATGGAAACTCAGCCGATGTCATTGCAGCTGCGTTATTTGCAGACGTTGAACCAGATTGCGTCGGAAAATAATTCCACAACGGTATTCCCGATACCGATTGATCTTTTTAAACCATTTTTAAAATTGGCTGAAAAATCTTAAAAAATGTAAGGCAGGAGTATAAACTCCTGCCTGCAAAATATAATTTTATTTTTGGAGGGAAACTTATGCCTAACGAAAAGCGCAATATTATTACCGGTGGTCTTATTTTAATTACTTTAGGTATATTAATCTTTGTAAGCAGGACATCAATTTATAGTTTTGGTCAAACATGGCCGATATTGATAATTGTTATTGGAATTTCCACAATTTTTCAGAGAGCAAAAGATTTTGGCGGCTGGTTTATAACAATTGCGGGAGTATTGTTTCTCGCAAATGAATTTTATGGTCTTGAACTTTCCAAATTCAACAAATATTTATTGCCTGCAGTCCTGGTCTTACTGGGAATATTTCTTATATTAAGACGAAAGAAAAAATGATTGAGTAATAATTACCGAACGGGATTTTATAAATATGACTATTGCTAAAAAAATCAAATCATCAATGTCTCAATCATCGATGATCCGCAAGATGTTTGAGGAAGGAATTCTTCTTAAAAGAAAACATGGTACGGATAAGGTTTATGATTTCAGTCTGGGGAATCCCAACGTGGAACAGCCGGACGAATTTAAATCCGAGCTGATTAACCTGGCCCATGAAATTATCCACTTGAAACACGGTTATACGCCCAATGCCGGATATCCCGAGACAAGACAGGCTATTGCCGGCAAAATCAATAGGACAACAGGGTTGAAGATGTCAGCAGATCATATTGTGATGTCCTGCGGCGCCGGAGGAGCGCTAAACGTCATTTTTAAGGCACTCCTTGATCCCGGTGATGAAGTGATTATTCTTAAACCTTTCTTTGTTGAATATCCTTTTTACATTGAAAATTATAGTGGTGTCGTCAAGTATGCTCAAACCAAAGCTGATTTTTCTTTGGATATCGCCGCTATTTCCAAGGCGATTAACAGAAGGACAAAGGCGATTATCATTAATTCGCCCAATAATCCGACCGGTAAGGTTTACAGCAAAAAAAATATCACGGATTTAGCCAGGCTGTTGAAAGAAAAGGGCCGGGCATACAACAAGGCAATCTATCTTATCTCTGATGAACCGTATGCGGAAATAGTATTTGATGGTGTCACCGTGCCCAGTGTACTGAAGGCTTATGCCAACAGCATTGTGGCCTATTCTTATTCCAAGACTTTGTCTTTGCCGGGAGAACGAATTGGTTATATTGCCGTCAATCCGAAAATTCATGAATCCGACAATTTAATCAACGCGCTGATTCTATGCACGAGAATTATGGGATTTGTGCATGCGCCGGCTCTGATGCAGCGGATAGTTGCCAGACTTCAGGATGTGGCTGTTGATGTGAAAGTCTATCAGAAAAAGCGTGATTTGCTCTGTGCAGGTTTGGCTAAAGCAGGATACAAATTTGTAAAACCACAGGGAGCATTTTATTTATTTGTAAAAAGCCCGATTCCCGATGATGTAGAATTTGTCAAAATGCTTTTGAAAAAAAATATACTTGTCGTGCCCGGGAGCGGTTTCGGTGGACCAGGCTATTTCCGTATTGCCTATTGTGTCGATGATGCGACAATCATCAATTCCATGAAGGGTTTTGCGGAAGCAATCAATGACACTCGCTAAAAACGAATCCCGACGGGATGAAGTTTGAAGCGTAAGTGGAATTGATCCCGAAAGCGAAGCTATTCGGGATCAAATGCGGGAGATTCCTCCTTGCCGTCTCGTATGACAATAGATAATGTTTTTAAATCATATATTTAGATATAGGACTTAAAGTATTTTCGATGGGGTTTATTTCGCAAATTTGCGGTGTTTATGATATTACAGTGAAGCTCAAATTTTAAAAACGCAGTAAATTAGAATTTGTAAACTGAAATATCCCGCAAAACGGAGGGGCAGAGACCCGTGATACAAGATCCATATAAACAATGTTGGACATAAAATTAATGACCAAAGGAGGATTAAATGAAACTACGAAAAACATTGTTATTAGTATCGGTTATATTTTTGCTTGTTTCATTAGCATCACTAGCCACAGCATCTGAATTCGATTGGATGCCAAAATTTAATATTCAAGCACAAGCAGATCCATCTGGATTCCGTGCAAGGATCGCCACTCGTTTTAATATCGGGGATGCACAGATCACAACCGTACTCAGTAATTTTTCCCAACCTGCGGATGCCTATGTCGCTCTGCGATTGGGAGAAATGTCCGGAAAACCAATTGACTACGTGACTGAACAATACAAAGAAGGTAAAGGTCGAGGGTGGGGTGCACTGGCAAAAAGTCTGGGTATTAAACCCGGTTCTCCAGAGTTCCATGCCCTCAAACGCGGTGATGATCTCTATGGCCAAAAAGGTAAAGGTAAGAATAAGAGCAAGAGCAAGGGCAAGGGCAAAAAATTAAATAAGTAAAAGCAAAAAAAGTATGTCACTGATGAAAGGAAATAACCTGAGAAATATCAAACAAGCCACTCAAGCCGATCGCAGCTTGCTGGGATGCTCCGAATGATTTTCTCGTGAATTCCATTTCTAAATCAATGATGATATCGCGGCGGCTAGGAGGAGGCGACGAGGCGTATTATACATACGTCGAGGAAGCCGACGACGAAGCCAACAAAGATAGCACTTGATTTAGGAATGGAAAGATTATTCTTTTCCCATGAATATCTCAATCCACGCCAGGAAACCTTTTTCGCCCACTGCATCATAATGACTTTTATCAATGCAGGTTTCTTTGGCGATACTCACAAGCGGAGTGTAACCGGATTTGCCTTCATGAACGCTTTTTTTGCTCAAAAATCTGCTCTTCTCGCCACTTGTTGATGAAAGAACCACTATGGGGATACCGGCGTTTTTCCTTTTGCTTTCGTATTCTTTTTTAAGCCTGTTAATAACTTCCCAGCCATCCATTACAGGCATGTTCAGATCAAGCACGATCAGGATCGGGTCTCGAAGATACTTGGAACGGATGAAACCAAGCGTCTCCAAGGCTTCGGCGCCGTTGGTTGCTTCGAAAACAACGACGGATGAATCAAATGCTTTGACATCCCGGGCGATCTTCATTCTGATACCTTTCTCATCATCCACAATCAAGACAGTGTTTTTTTTCGGATCCATGTTACGTTTAATGGAATCCAGAAGTTTCGAATAATCGTCTTTTTCAGAAGATGTGATATCAATAGGATTATCTATCATGATGAACCTCCTTTATGCTAAAGTATAATAGTGAACGTTGTTCCGTTGTTGTCTATATCACATTTTATCGTTCCGCCGTGCACGTCAATAATTTTCTTTGTGATTGTTAATCCGAGACCGCTGCCGCCTTCTTTTTTCGTTTTGAACGCCACAAAAAGATTATTAGCTATTTCCGGCGGCATACCTGGACCATTATCGCTGATTACCAGAACAACATGCCCGTTTTGCTCCGCTGATGAAATTCTGATCCTGGGATGCGGCACTTTGTGTTCAACAAGTGCTTCAACTCCATTCTTGCACAGGTTGAAAAATGCCATTTTCAGTTGCGACGCATCAAGATTTTTTAATCCGATTTTCTTGTCAAGGTCAAGCTCTACGATAAAATCAGAGGCTTTGAGTTCAACCGCCAGAGCTTTCACCGATTCGCCAGTCTCAACCAGCACATCGTTGACATTCACCGGGGTGAAATTGGGGCTGTATATATTTGTAAACTCAAGATACATCCTGGCAAGATTGGCGCCTTCCTTGATTGCACTTTCCGATAGCTCGAAATCCTGCTTGATGTTTTCATCGTCAAGAATAGCAGGGGTCTTCCGGCGAATATCTTCTTTTAGATATTTAATCCATGACAATCCTGATATAAGTTTGTTTTTGAGCTCGTGTATTGCCTGATACGAAGTTTGACGCAGTCTCGTCACTTCCATGCCGAACGCAACAATCGGCAGAATCCATAATACACCATTCAGCCGATCCATGAAGGGCATATTTTCTTTAAAAGATGTTAACGAAAATTCTTGCGCACCGTGCTCTACATCGATTTCCGGGAAAATGTTGTGCTCAAACAGCAGTTGCAGGGCGCCGGTGTTGTTTGCCACATGGTCTCCATCTGTGGATTTTAGGATGGATTGGATAGGAATGCTTAACAGGTATTTTGTCTTATGTTGAATCTGCGTGTCCACACCATCGAAATGCCGTTTATCGGTAGGTGCGTAAGTATAAACGACCTTGCTCTCGTTGACTGTAACTCCGGCAATGCTATCGAAAGGCACCCGAACACCGATGAGTTCGACAACATCGGAGAACAGGAATTGCAGATGCACACCTTCTTCGCCGAGAATTGAGCCGCCTGTCGCGCCGGTAAGCTTAATGCAGGTTTCCAGCGAGGCCTTGAGCAACTCTTCCGGTGTGCTGCCCAGACTCAATTCTACTATGTTGCGGAGATAGTCTTCCATAAATATGCTGCCTTACTTGATATGGAAATCCATGAATTCACCGATAAAGGGTTCTTCCTCAGTCATAACTTTTTCAACCCTGGCCGAAGGTGGTCCAATATGACACCAATCCAGCATTTTATCCACGTTTTCATCGTTACCTTCAAAGACAGCTTCTACGCGGCCGTCGGCAATATTGCGCACCCAGCCGGTAAGGTTGAAACCCTTGGCTGTTTGTTGTGTTACCGCGCGAAAGAATACTCCCTGTACTCTGCCGCTAACATATACGTGAACACGTTTCATGAATACCGTTCTCTTTCTTCGGCAAAACTGGATTCTCGCCGGAGTATAATCCCGCGCATGCGGGACGGGAATGACAACCTTCTGTATTACCTGCCGATAAGTTTTAGAAATTCTTCCTCGCTGATAATTTTAACTCCTGAGGATTTTGCCTTGTCCAGTTTGGAACCGGGGTCACTTCCGGCAACGACATAAGTAGTTTTCTTTGTTACACTGGAATGGATTGAGCCACCAAGATTCTCAACAATGGTCTTGGCATCGTTTCTTCCCATGCTTTCCATTGATCCTGTAAAAACAAATGACTTGCCTTGCAAGGGGGCATTGTTATCTATTTCTTTTCTCTGTGGTTTTACACCGGCTTTGCTGAATTTATTCATGACATCAATGTTTTTGTGTTCGTGGAAAAATTCCACGATACTTGCGGCTATTTCCGGGCCGATTTCATTTATAGCCGTCAAATCTTCCTGTTTTGCCGTAATGAGATTTTCCATGCTGCCGAAACGCGCGGCCAGAAGTTTGGCGGTGCGTTCTCCCACGTGTCTTATACCCAGAGCGTAGATGAATTTATCCAAAGGAGGATTTTTGGATTTTCCGATGGCTTCGATTAAATTCTGAGCCGATTTTTCCGCCTGCCGATCAAGAGCAACAAGCTGTTCCTTGTTTAAAAAATAAAGATCGGCCGGATCGGCAATCAATTTGGCATCGAAAAGCTGAGCGGATACTTTTTCTCCCAGGCCTTCAATATCCATCGCTCCGCGCGATGCGAAATGACGGATATGTTCTTTTAACTGCGCCGGGCAGGAAATGTTGACACAGCGGTGCGCAACTTCTCCTTCAAAGTGGACGATTTCCGAACCGCATTCGGGGCATTTGGCAGGCATTTTAAATTTCTTCTCATTACCCGTTCTCTTTTCCGGAATTACCCTGACGACTTCAGGAATAACGTCGCCGGCGCGTTGAACAATAACCGTGTCGCCAACGCGAACATCCTTTTTGATAACTTCATCTTCATTATGTAATGTGGCACGGCTGACCATGACGCCGCCAACATTAACGGGTTCCATTATGGCAACAGGTGTTAACGTGCCCATGCGTCCAACGCCGACAAGAATTTCTTTAACAACCGTAGTTGCCTGTGCCGCAGGAAATTTGCAGGCCAGTGCCCAGCGGGGATTGCGAGAGACATTACCTAATTTTTTTTGTAAAGCCAGATTATCAACTTTCAAGACTATGCCATCGATTTCGTAAGGCAGGCTTTCGCGCATAATGCCGATGCGTTCGAAATATTTAATACCGGCGTTAATATCACGGGTCTGTTCAATGTTTTTATTTACAGGAAAACCCCAACCCGCAAGAGTATGCAGTGCTTCCCCGTGAGTTGAAAAGCTTATATCTTTCGCATCGCCGATGCCATAGAGGAAAATATTGAGAGGACGGCGTGCGGTTATTTTGGAATCGAGTTGTCGCAGAGAACCGGCGGCGGCATTGCGGGGATTAGCAAACGGTTCTTCGCCATCTTCGATACGCCGGAGATTTAATTTTTGAAACGGTTCTTTCTCTATATAAACTTCGCCTCTTATTTCTATAAAAGAAGGAGCAGGATTGTTTGATGTATGTTTCATTTTTAAGGGCAGGGAAGGAATAGTCTTGAGATTTTGAGTCACATCTTCACCGGTGGTTCCGTCGCCACGTGTAGCTCCCTGCTTGAAAATGCCGTTTTCATAAATTAGATTCACAGCCAGGCCATCAAGTTTCGGTTCGGCAATGTAGGAAATGTTATCCACTCCAGCCAGGCGTTTGATTCGGTTATCAAACTCAATTATCTCTTCGTTAGAGAAAGCATTACCCAGACTAAACATAGGCGAAGGATGATTAAAAGGAGCAAATTTGGCCAATGGGGAGGCGCCTATTCTTTGTGTCGGAGACGTGGCGGAAAATTCTTCAGGATGATGGCTTTCCAAATCCTGAAGTTCCCGCATTAAACGATCGTATTCAGTGTCGGAGATTTCAGGAGAGTCCTGTTGATAGTAGCGTTTATTGTGATACTCAATGATATTTCTTAACTCGGCGATCCTTTTTAAATCGGCTTGTTTATCCATTACTTAACCAGTTTTAAATGAGGTTTGCCTTGAGGTTTATCGGGTTGTTCTGTTTTTACCGGAGCTTTATTTTTTAACAGCATTTCGTTAAAAATAGCATTTTTAGCTCGCACAGCGTTTATTATCGAAAATATAATTACAGCTTTTTCCCAGTCGGGAGAAGTAGAAAATTGTTCTATTTGATTTTTGTATTTTTCCCATAAAGAGGTGAGGGAAGCTTCATCAAAATGCAATATGCTTTCAGCAATATTTTGTAGAGAATTTTCCAGATTATTCATACTTAAAATAATAACTTTACTTAGCACTAAAGTCAAATTAAAAGCTTGTTTTTTTTGCCGCTTGCAGCTAATAATTACAGTATAAATTATGGAAAATAACATAATAAAAATCGGCGTAATTTCCGATACTCATCTGACAGATTATGATGAAAAAATGAGAAGATGCGTCGTAGAACATTTCAACGATGTAGATATGATTCTTCATGCCGGAGATTTAGTTGATCTTCGGGTTTTGGAAATATTCGAGGGTAAGAAAATTAGAGCGGTATGCGGTAATATGGATAATGTTTTCGTAAAAGAGAAATTTCCAGAGCATTTGCTTTTTGATATAAAGGGGTTTAAATTCTTGCTGATTCATGGCTGGGGATCTCCGTTGGACATTGAAGAAAAGATATCAACCCGATTTAAAAATGTAGATTGCATTATTTATGGACATACACATAAACCGGCAAATCATAAACAGGGTTCCGTCCTGTTCTTCAATCCCGGATCGGCAGTAGATAGATCTATGGGGTCTTCCAGGACGGTAGGCATATTAGAAATTGACAAAGATATAAAAGGTAGGATAATTAACATCTGATTAAAAGCAGGCTGGTTTTGAGTATGGAAACAATATTTGCACCCTGGCGCATGGACTATATTAAAGGAGAAAAACCTGACGGCTGTGTTTTCTGCAAGTGCTCTATCAGGTGTGAGGAATTTATCTTGTTTGAAGGCAAAACCGCTTATGTAATGATGAACAGATATCCGTATGTAAACGGACATTTAATGATAATACCACAAAGGCATACGGGGAAAATTGAAGAACTGACTCAGGAAGAAAGAAAAGAAATATTTGATCTTCTGGAAACAGCGATTAAGGCACTGCGAGAAGCCATGAGACCGGATGGATTCAACATTGGCGTAAATATCGGCAAAGCGGCGGGCGCCGGAATTGAAGACCATTTTCATGTTCATGTTATTCCACGCTGGGAAGGAGATACTAACTTCATGAGTGTGGTTACAAATGTGCGAGTAATACCGGAGGATATAACCAAAACGGCGGCTAATCTTGCCCCCCTTTTTAAGAAGTATCATCAGGAGGGATGATGTTATTATGAGAATAATTTATTTGATTCTTGTTATAATTTTTGCATTATTCATTGTTACTTTTTCTCAGCAAAATTTAACACCGGTACGTTTGCAATATTATGATTTTTTGAGAATTCCTCCCGTGCCGGTTTATTTGCTTATTTTTGTTTCCGTTCTATTTGGAGTTATCATTACAGGTTTCTGGGGCATTGTAGAGAGGTTTCGTTTAAATCGAACAATCAGACGTTTAAATAAAATCGTTCGCGATTTACGCAAAGAACTTCACGCCAACGAAGTTCCACCAATGATTGATGAACGTAAAACTCCAAAATAATTTTAAATCTTCTTCTGCTGAAGATCTAAAATTTATTACTGATGCAAGTTTGGTAAGATTGGCCAAATGGATGCGTCTTCTAGGCTACGATACTTCCGTTTTTTCAAAAGAAGCAGGTCGTGAAATGCTGCGGCAGGCCGACGCTGAAGGCAGAATAGTTCTAACCAGAAGAAGGGACATGGTTCAGCGTCAGTTTTCCGGAACTCTTTTTTTAATCACAGATGTCATTGTAAGTAAACAACTCAAAGCTGTTATTGATAAATTTTCTCTGAAGATCAACAGGCAGAATATGTTCTGGATTTGTCTGGAGTGCAATCAAAAGCTTCACCATGTTAAAAAAGATGAAGTTCGTGATTTAGTGCCACCTTACGTTTTTGAAAATTGTGATAAGTATAATCAATGTCCGCGTTGTGGTAAGATTTATTGGATGGGAACGCATCCGCGAAATGCCTTAAGTTTTATGGAACAGCACATTCCGAGTCATCTCCCTTGATTTTTTCAATGGCGTGTTTGAGTGCGGGTAGAATTACAGCGAGATTTTCTTTAACGCTCTTGGGGCTTCCGGGAAGATTAATTATTAAACAGCGTCCGCGAATTCCTGCAACAGCGCGGGAAATCATCGCATGAGGTGTAATCAGCAAACTCTTTTGACGCATGGCTTCCGCCATGCCGGGAACTTCTTTATCGATGACGGCAAGTGTGGCGTCCGGTGTGAGATCACGGGGGCTGACGCCTGTGCCGCCGGTAGTCAGAATCAAATCCAGTTTTTGTACATCCGCGAGATTTATGATCGCTTCCTGAATTTGATCTTTTTCATCAGGTATGATGATTGTTTGTTTTATTTCTATAGCGATACCCGCCAGCATTTCTGCGATTGCGGGGCCGCTTAAGTCTTCGCGTTTACCCTGCGAGCCTTTGTCACTTACCGTTATAATTCCGGCGCTGATCATTATTGCATAACTCCGTATTGAAAAGCGAAAAGCATTAAAATCGAATTATCCGATTCCTGCCGGCAGCTATTCTTCTTCTTTATCTTTCTTATACTCGGCGATAATTTTCTCAGCGATATAAGCGGGAACTTCTTCGTAATGTGAATGAGTATAAGTGAAGTTTCCTCTGCCGCTGGTCATGGAACGAAGATCAGGCGCGTATTTCAATATTTCCGCCAGCGGTACCTGACCTTTAATTACTTGATTGGAACCGTTGGAATCCATTCCCTGAACACGTCCGCGTCTGCTGTTTAAATCCCCAATTACGTCGCCCATATATTCATCAGGTACTTCTATTTCAATATTTACAATCGGTTCCAGCAGGATCGGCTGACAATCCATAACGCCTTTTTGAAAGGCCATGGAGCCGGCGATTTTAAAAGCCATTTCCGACGAATCAACAGTATGATAAGAACCGAAAGTCAGATTTATTTTAAAATCAACCACAGGATAGCCGGCAATAACGCCTTTAGCCGCTGCTTCCACAATGCCTTTTTCAACAGCCGGA
Organism: Deltaproteobacteria bacterium HGW-Deltaproteobacteria-2; assembly: GCA_002840505.1. Classification (NCBI taxonomy): domain Bacteria; class Deltaproteobacteria; species Deltaproteobacteria bacterium HGW-Deltaproteobacteria-2. The sequence continues at coordinate 95,431 of PHBC01000002.1, forward strand.
CGATATTGCCCCGGAATAACGCCGCCGACTATTTTGTCATGAAACTCAAAACCGCCGCCGCGAGGCAGTGGCTCGATATCAATCCAGCAATCACCGAACTGGCCGCGTCCGCCGGATTGTTTCTTGTATTTGCCCTGTACATTGGTTTTTCCCTTAATGGTTTCTTTATAGGGAATTTTGGGCGTATTCAAGTTTACTTCGACGCCGAATTTTCTTTTCATCTTTTCGATGTTGACTTCAATGTGCACCTGACCCATTCCGGAAAGAATCATTTCCTTGGTTTCAACATTGCGGGTAAATACGATTGTCGGATCTTCTTCTGTCAGGCGGTGAATCGATGAAGCAATCTTGTCTTCGTCGCCTCTGGTTTTCGGTTCCATAGCGTAAGACATGATGGGCGGTGGAACGGCCACTTTTTCAAAGATGATCGGAGATTTCTCATTGCATAAAGTATCTCCTGTTGTTGTTTCCTTGAGTTTGGCCACGCCGGCAATGTCTCCGGGTATTAGGGTTTCAGCAGGTTTCTGATTTTTACCTTCCAGAAAGAAAACATGGCCGAATTTTTCCGTAATTTTTCTTGAAGAATTGTAAACCGGAGTATCTGAGTTTAGCGTGCCTGAATAAACACGGAACAGAGTCAATCTTCCGGCGTAAGGGTCGGCTATTGTTTTAAAAACTATTGCCGAGAAAGGCGCGTCTTCCGAAGGCTGTCTTTCTTCAATATCGTCAGATTTCGGTTTTTTGCCTTTGATCGGACCGCGATCAAGCGGAGAGGCAAAAGAATCAACTATCAGGTCAAGCAGGAAGGAAATTCCAACGCCTTTTATTGAAGAGCCGCAGACTACCGGAATTAGACTCCCGGCGGAAACACCTTTCTTTAATCCTGTTTTTAATTCTTCGTCGGAAAGTTCACCCGCTTCCAGGTATTTATTCATCAGTTCGTCATCAGTTTCGGCAATATCTTCCACCATGGAGTCGCGCATGAGTTTTACGTCGTCCTTCATTTCCGCAGGAATATCCATGGCTTTTCCGGTACCGTTGTTATCGCTGAAAAGATAAGCTTTCATTTCAATTAAATCAACAATGCCATTTAGTTTATCTTCAGAGCCGATGGGCAGGCAAACCGGAGTAGCTTTTTTCTTGAATTTACTTTTAATGCTTTCGAGCGCCGTGGAAAAATTAGCACGTTCCCGATCCAGTCTGTTGATGAAAATTACGCGGGGAAGTTTGAATTCCTCGGCTAATTCCCATACTTTTTGTGTTTGAAATTCAACGCCGCCGACAGCGTCAACTACAATAATAGTGTTTTCGACAACGCTCATTGCGCATTTTATATCATAGGCGAAATTGGAATCGCCCGGTGTGTCAATAAAATTAATCTTATGTTTTTCCCATTCGACAAAATTTGCCGCCAAACTGATTGATACTCGCCGTTTCTGTTCTTCAGGCTCAAAATCCATACAGGAGGTTGCGTCATCAACTCTTCCTAATCGTTCGCTTTTTCCGGAGACGAATAACAAAGATTCACAGAGTGATGTTTTACCGGTTCCGCCGTGTCCGACTATCGCTAAATTTCGCAGGGATTTAGATTCGTACTTTGCCATGAAAACTCCTTTCAATATCTCTCTATGCTTTTCTTAAAAAGAAAATTCATTTGAATGGGCGCTTGTTTAGCTTATCCGGTAAGTAAAATCAAGACAATTTTATACTTATAAGTAATAGTGATTAAAGCCGGATTTGTGACAGACATTAGTACTTGCCCTGCTTGATATCGTTGTATAAGCGCTTGGCCAATCGTATGAAACAATGATTTTCCGGAATTAGCGGATCAACGTTCGGATCGCTTGCTATAACTTTTTCGAGGATGGCCAATGCCTCCGCTTTTTTCCCTTTGTAGGCCAGAACATCAGCCCAGGCATAAGGTATGTAATAGTAGTGAGGGAAAAGAATATTAGCTATTTCAAGACCATTCAAATCCATTTCTAGTGTTATATTGACAAGATGCATCCCTTTTTCTGTGATCCATCCGCCATTGGTGACTATGGTAGCCAAGCTGATAACGGGACCGCAGAAGAAGTAGATGCTGTTTTCTTTAGAGCAGAAATAGATCGGATCCAAAATGCTCTTTAGATAGAATGATTTATTTACCAGGCTTGTAAACTGGATTGAGCGTGATTGATTGAGCATATACCAGTAGTTTGCCGGTACGCTATATGGCAAGAGTTTACAAGCACTGGCCCCATAAGCTATTCCTTGCTTATAGTACGGCAAGCCTTTGTCATGTTCATCGATGCTGGTATAATATTGACCGATATAATAATTGGCGCGTGAAGCCCAGGTTTGTGCCAGTCCGTCCTTAGGATTCTCCCCGGCCATTTTTTCTACCCTGATCACGGCTGCTTTGCCCTTTTCAATATCTACACGCGCCAACCAAAGTACTTTAAAAGCATTCCACTCGGAGTATTTCATGTCCGGAAGAGCTTCTGTGGTATCCTTAATCGGAGCATAGGATCGGATTAGTGTTCCATATTTGCTGAAAATATAATTGTGGTCGCGGCTATAGCATAGAGTTTCAATAAGCGTAGTGAGGGCATATAAGTTTTTCTGGTCCATTTTGCAGGCTTGAAGAGCATATTGTTCCGCTTTTTCAAAGTGTTCTTTGCGGTCCTGACTTTTGTAACGGGCATGCAGATAATGCGCTTTGGCCAGCAGGAGGATAGGCTCGATCTTTGCCGGGTAGACCTCCTTCAGCGAGGTCAGGGTAGAGATTAATTCATCAAGATTATTTCCTCCGTAGTGATTGTTCCAGAGGGTCTTTACTTTTTCCCATCGCGGGGGATCATAATTCGGTATTGGCGGTTGAGGATCCCAGGGGAAAGCATATACGCATGTGGAGAGGGCCATGATCAAAAAACACGCCCAAAAAGATGTAAAAAAAAAGTGGATACCATTGCCCCGTCTTAGCCGGGGAGCGCTTTCTCTATTATGCATAAGATCCCTCTTTTTAATGAAATACTAGCTAACAGCTTTAGTGAGACGTTAGAAAGGAATAAATTCAATTGTTTATAGATTAACTAAACGGTTATGCTAAGCTGTCAAATGATATGAAAAAAACATTAGTCTTGTCAAGGAAATTGCTGGCTCATTCCAAAACATGTTAGTTTAGCTTGTTTGATAAATAAAATCAAAACAGTTTAAATCTTTTTGGTGGCTGCCTGGTTCAGCAAAACAAAGTCAAGCAGATTAGTACTTACCCTGTTTGATCTTGTTGTATAAGCGCTTGGCTTCTCTTAGGAAACCATGATTGCATGGAACTAACGGATCGACATTTGGATCGCGAATTATGAGTTTTTCGAGTACAGCCAATGCTTCGGCCTTTTTCCCTTTATAAGCGAGAATATCTGCCCGGGCGAAGGGTATGTAATAATAATCAGGAAACATCATTTCGGCCAATTCAAGAAAATTCATGTCCATATCCACCGTTATATTGGTAAGGCGCATTCCTCTTTCCGTGATCCACCCGCCACTGGTGACTATAGTTGCCAGGCTGATAATGGGACCATAGAAGTAATAGGCGCTATTCTCCTTAGAGCAGAATAAGAGCGGAACCAAGATATCATTGAGATAGCGTGCCTTATTGGCGATGTTTGTAAACTGAATTGAGCGTGATCGGTTGAGCATATAATAGTAATTGGCCGGCACGCTGTTCGGCAGGAGTTTACGGGCGATGGCAGAATAAGCGATGCCTTGCTTATAGTATGGGATTCCCTTTTCGTGTTCATCTATGCCGGTATAATACTCACCGACATAATAATTAGCTCGTGCGGCCCAGATTTGCGCCAAACCGTCCCCAGGATTTTCCTTGGCAATTTTTTCCACCATGGCTGCTGCGGCCTTACCCTTTTCAACATCTACACGCGCCAACCAGAGAGCTTTAAAGGCATTCCACCCCGGGTATTTCATGTCGGGCAAGGATTCGCCAGTTCCTTTAATTGGTGTATAAGATTTGATAAGTGTTCCGTATTTGCTGAAGATATACTCACGGTCGCGATTATAGCATAGCGTTTCGACAAGTGTGAAGAAGGCATACAAATTCTTCGGATCCATTTTGCAGGCTTTAAGGGCATATTGTTCTGCTTTCTCAAAATGTTCTTTACGATCATTTTTTTTATATCGGGCATGCAGATAATGAGCTCGGGCCAGCAGGAGAACGGGCTCGATCTTTGCGGGGTATTCCTCTTTCAGCGATTTCAGGGTATCAATTAAATCATTAAGATCATCTCCTTCGTTATAGTGTTTGTTCCAGAGAATCCTCACTTTTTCCCATCGTGGGGAATCATAAGTCGGGATTGGTGGTTGAAGATCCCAGGAAAAAGCACATACGTACGTTGATGATCCCAGTATCCAAAAAAACGCCAGAAAAAATATTAAAAGTACGAGCCTGCCAACATCCGGTTTAAGCCGGTGGGATCTTTGTTTGTAAAGCATAGTGTTCCTCTATTTATTTTAATACTTCCTAATAGCTTTAAAGAGACTTTAGAAAGGAAAAACTATGAATGATCATAGGTTAACTTATTGAGTTATATATAATGCTATTATAAAAAATAGTCTTAGTCTTGTCAAGGAAATTTAAGCTAAAGGAGGAATATATTCTTGTATATAAGAAATCTGGAATCTCGCATATGTAAATGAAATTAATAAATTATTGCGGAAGAAATTATATATTAACTTGAAGATAAAATATTTTTGAATTATAAGCGATGAATAGTAAGGATTTACATCTAATGATATTACTGGTTGAATTGATTTAATGATTGATTATGAAAAAGAGCTTAATCGGGAACAATATCGTGTCGTAATGGAAAAAGGAGGTCCGCTTCTTGTGTTGGCCGGTGCCGGAAGCGGAAAAACACGAACGTTGACATACCGCGTCGCCCGTTTACTGGAAAGCGGTATTAAACAACAAAATATACTGCTGGCTACTTTTACCAATAAAGCTGCGCGCTCCATGCTCAACCGGGTGGAGAGTCTGATTAATTCCGACACAAGAAACATTATGGGCGGCACTTTTCATCATGTTGCCCATCTCGTCTTAAGAAAACACGCTCATTATCTTGGTTATAAAACCAATTTTTCTATTGTGGACAGTGAAGATTCACGTCAAATTATTTCTACATGTATGGGCGAGCTAAAAATTGATCCGAAACTCAGCAAATTTCCCAAGAGTAATATACTTTCTGAAATTATAAGCCTGACAGTTAATACTCAAAGCACGCTGGATGATGTTCTGGAATCAAGATATCCTTTTTTTCTTCATCTGATAAATGAGATTAATCAGATAGCGTGCCTTTATGAGCAAAAGAAGAAAGATCTCGTCGTAATGGATTTTGATGATTTATTAAATAATTGCCGTACACTTCTGAAGGAAAATACCGACGTTCTGGAATCTCTTTCCGGCAGATTTGAGCATATTTTAGTAGATGAATATCAGGATACAAATATTATTCAGGCGGACATTGTTGATCTTCTGGCTTCCTGTCATAGAAACCTGATGGTGGTAGGAGATGATTCGCAGAGCATCTATTCCTTCCGGGGAGCTAATTTCAACAACATAATTAATTTCCCTCATCGTTATCCGGATTGTAAAATATTCAAACTGGAGACAAACTACCGCAGTACTCCGGAAATACTGCATTTGGCAAACTTAAGCATAACCAATAATGAAAAACAATTTCCGAAAGAATTAAAAGCAGTACGGGGCAAAGGAATGCGGCCGGTAATGGTTTCCGCCAGAAACGTCGTGAAACAGGCGGATTTTGTGGCGCAGAGAGTCACGGAATTGATTCGGTCAGGGGTGCCCTTGAAGGAAATCGCCGTTCTTTATAGAGCGCATTATCATTCCATGGAGATGCAGATGGAATTTGTCCGGCGCGATATTCCGTTTGACATGCGTTCAGGTATCCGTTTCTTTGAACAGGCACATATTAAAGATGTGACTTCCTATATGAGAATATTAGTCAATCCGCGCGATGAGTTGGCCTGGCGGCGTTTGCTGATAATGTATCCGAAAGTAGGGAAAGCGACATTCAATAAAATCTGGCAATATTTGAAGAAGGAAGAAAATCCTTTGAATTCTGTTTTAAAAGATGAATTCATCAAGGCAATGTCGAAATCTGCAAAACCGGGCTTGGAAGAATGTCGTAAAACAATAATGCTGCTTCTGGAGCTTCCTGAAAAGGAGCGCATCCCGGAAAAAGTGATAGATGTTTTGTTGAACAGAGGAGGCTACCGTGTTTACTTGCAGGACAATTATTCCGACGCGTCATCAAGGGAAGAAGATTTAATCCAGTTGGGAAATTTTTCCGCTCAGTTTATACAAATGGAAGATTTCTTAAATGAACTGGCCCTGCTCACCAATATGGCCAAAGAAGAAAACACCGGTGAAGAAGATGATGAAGATAGAATTGCTTTGAGTACGATCCATCAGGCTAAGGGATTGGAGTGGTCTTACGTATTTTTAATCTGGTGTGCGGATGGTATGATTCCTTTGCAGAGGGCATTGAAGGAACAATACGGTGAAGAAGAAGAAAGAAGGCTTTTTTATGTGGCAGTGACCAGAGCCAAAGATCAGCTTTACCTGTGTTATCCTGCTTTGGATTATACAAGGTCTTCGGGCGTTTTAAATCTTGCTCCGTCCAGGTTTATCAGAGAAATTGCTCCTCTGTCAGAATACGATGAAGACCGTCCATTTGAACAATGGATGCTCTACGATGAATATTAGCTCGAATCCAATTCCGAAAGTGAAACGCAGCGGAATTGGTTAGTCGAACTTATCCCGCAAATACAAAATTGCTGACCGAATTATCCCGCCGTAGGCGGAGGATATAGGCGATATCCGTGGTATCCCTCAAAAAAAGCGTGCAGGGGCTAGAGAAACATTACATATGTTATGGAATCAATCAATTATTCACGGGAGGTTACAGATGCCTGAACAAGAGAAATGTGTTTTTTGTGATATTGTTGCTGGTAAAGCAAAGGCTTATAAAATTTATGAAGATGAATTGTCCATGTGCATTCTGGATATTCATCCCTATACGAAGGGACACTGTCTTGTCATTTCCAAGAGACACGTTCCCTGGTGGCATGAACTGACGGAAGAAGAAAATACCAGTCTCTTTAATGTTGCGAAAATTGTCTCCAACAAAATGATGCAAACTTTTAAGCCGGATTTTATTTTCCTTTATGCCCGTGGTCGAAGGATTCCTCATACGCATCTTTTTCTGATTCCTACATACAGTGGAGATGTCTTGGATAAATTCTTCAATGCTCTGGAGAATTTTCAGGAATCGCCTCAGATGCTGGCAAAGTTGAAAGAGCCTTTGGAAATGGAAGAAGCTGCCAGACTTCTTAGAATATGAAATCACACCGATTTTGATTTCGTCCGTTTCATCAGAAAAAATTATAATTCAATTTGTGAGCCAAGTTCAACGACTCTATTGGCCGGGATTCCAAAGTAAGAGGTGGGATTACCTGCATTCCTGGACATAAATGCGAAAAATGCTTTGCGCCACCGCATCATTTTCGATTTTCCTCCGGTAAGGAGAGTTTCCCTGCCCAGGTAAAATGTCGTGGTCATCGGATCTGTGACGAGTCCATACTGGGCAACAATTTTCATAATCTGCGGCACATTTGGTTTCTGCATAAAACCATAGAATGCCTCAACGCGGTAAAAACCTTGACCCAAATCAGCCAGTTTAATTCGTTCACCGGCAGGAACTATTGGTGAATCTGTATTTATAATGGAAAGAAGCACCACTTTTTCATGCAATACGTGGTTGTGTTTTACATGATGAAGCAGTGTCGGTGGCGTTCCTACAGGTGATAAAGTCATGAAGACGGCGGTTCCGGACACTCGCGGCATATGACTTTTCGGCAATTCGGAAAGAAAACTTTCCAGGGGAAATCTTGATCCGATTAAATTGCGATAAAGTTCTTGCCGCCCTTTTTTCCATGTGGTCATAGCCAAGGCTATGATTGCCGCAACAAAGAGAGGGAACCATCCTCCGTCGGCAATTTTAAAAGTGTTGCCGGCTACATAAGCAACATCGAACGCCAGAAATATTCCGACAAGAGGTATAACTTTCCACAAAGACCATTTCCTGTAATGGGTCAGCACAAGGAAATAGAGAAGGGATGTGATGATCATAGTTCCTGTCACGGCAATTCCGTACGCACCGGCCAGTGCTCCTGATTCTTTGAAACCGATAACTACTCCAATACAGGCAATCATCAATGCATAATTTACGAAAGGAACATAAATCTGACCCTGCATCTCGCTTGATGTATGAACAATCCGAACACGGGGACATAATCCCAATTGCACGGCCTGCTGTGTGAGTGAAAAAGCACCGGATATTAATGCCTGAGAAGCTATTACTGTAGCAACGGTGGAAAGTCCGATCATTGGGTACAGCAGGATCTCCGGTACTATTTTATAGAAAGGATTGACGTTCATTTCCGGGTGTGCAAGCAACAAAGCACCTTGCCCGAAATAGTTGCATAGTAAAGTGGGTAAGACAAACGAAAACCAGGAAAGCCTGATAGCATTTCTGCCGAAATGTCCCAGATCGGCGTAGAGAGCTTCGCAACCGGTAATACAGAGAACAACTGATCCGAGCACAATAATACCGTGTGTTCCATTGTTCACAAAAAAATCCAGTGCATATACCGGATTAATAGCACGAAAAACTGTCGGTTCACTCATGATCTGCGTTATGCCGAAAACACCAATGCACACAAACCAAAGCACCATGATCGGAGAGAACAATTTTCCTATATGAGTAGTACCTCTACGCTGCAATGAAAAAAGCAAAACAAGCACAATACATGTTAAAGGCAATATAAAAGGTGTTGCTGCCGAGGTTGCGACTTCCAGTCCTTCAATTGCGGAAAGAACAGATATGGCAGGCGTGATGACTCCATCCCCATAAAGAAGACCCGCACCCAGAATCCCTGCAAACAAAAGAATGTATTTAACGAGACGGGAAAGACTTTGACCAGGTGTATTCAAAAGACTGACCAATGCAAAAATACCACCTTCACCTTTATTATCGGCTCGAAGGATAAAAGTAACATACTTGATGCTGACAACGATGATCATCGACCAGAAGATAAGAGATAATACTCCCAGTATATTCAAAATGTTTGGGGTGATCGCATGCTTTCCGTGGAAGCATGCCTTGATGGCGTAAAGGGGGCTTGTTCCTATATCACCAAAGACAACTCCAACCGATCCGACAGCAAGAAAAAAGATTTTTTGATTGAACCACTCGCGGGGAGATTTTCCTTTGGATGAAACAGCATCGTCATTCTCAGAACTTGATGGTGACACAAAAAACCTCCGAAGATTTTTTAGGGGAGAATAATTATCCCGGACTCCTCCGGTCGGTTCTCCTCATCGAAGCCTGCGAAGTTAGCTGAAGGGCTCGGGTCGAAGAGGTTACCCTACGCCGTAGCGATGCGCCCCAAAAAAATGGTTCCTCCGCTCCTGAAAATCAAGATTAGGCATTTGTTTTGCGGTAATTAAATCATCTTTTAGAAATTGTCAATCAAGTTATTGCATGTATTTTTATAATGAAACTTTTCACTTTAAATCAATAAAATTAAAATATTTAGATGTTTATACTTAATTAAATGATGATTTAGCGTGTGAAATTTAGATCATGCACTCTGTTTATGAAGCGAAGGCTTACATAGCTCCGCACGCCTCGTGTGAGGGACTGTTTCCTATAGCCTTTGGCTATTGGATAATTCGGCTAAGAAAATTCGATGCACTATGTTTTTGAAATTTAAGCCTCATTACGACTTATAAGTTTCAGGTTTGCTACGCTCCTGAAACTTGTGTTTTTTTAGCCCCGCTTCATTTAATTCGCGGGATAAATGCGACTAACCAATTTCGTTATGCTTCGCTTACGAAATTGGAGTGTTATTAATGGTGACCGTGCTTGGCTTTGGATTTTACTTCCTTGTATTCTTCGCGCAGGGCGATATGATCCATATCGTCCATATCTTCAGCTCGTTTCACCCAGTCTTCAAATTGAATATCCACACCAAAAATACCCTTCATCTCATCTTGATCGTTAACGATGGGCGCGGAAACCGTGAAGCATAAAATACCCGTCATCTTGGAAATAAAGAAATCGGAAACATAAACTTTGCCCGTCTGCCGGGGATTGATGAACCATTCCCTGTCGGATTGATCGGTGCCCACTCCATAGTTCTCATACTTGGCTCGATCGGCAATGTTAGTAATATTTTTGGTCGTTTTCCGGCCATTCATATCCACTACGTAAGCGAATTGAATGGAAGGATGTTCATCGACAAAATATTGCATCAGCATTTCCTGCTGTACGGTATCCATGTTCTTCATTAAAGGATGTTCGATAATTTGATTGACCACGGAAACAGCCGCTTTTTCTGCTATAAATTTTATCTTTTCCAGTCCCGACATAAAGTGTTCCGGCAGATGCAGACGTACTTTTTTTTCCATTTCTTCTGGAGAAATGGAAGTTACCCTACCGGCTTCATATTGTTCTGTCACCCACTTGTGAATTTTAGAAATTGCCGGATGTCTTTTATCGATGGTTTTGCTGCCTTCGAGACTGAAACGCTGATTAATCCAGAAAGCGATACCGGCATTGCCGGATTTATCGGTGATAGTTGTGGTAATGGGTCGCTTTAAAATCTTTCGGGTATCAAATATGTTATAAATTTCTTCGCATTTAATGAGACCGTCGGCATGGACCCCTGCGCTTGTGACATTGAATCCCAGGCCTACAAAAGGATAGTTGTGTGGAATTTTTACGCCGATTTCTTTTTCAAAATATTCGGCGATATCTGTTATGACTGTTGTATCAATACCATTGTTTCCCTTAAGCGCGATGTATTCAAAAATCAAACCTTCGATAGGCGGGTTTCCTGTTCTTTCGCCCAGTCCCAGAAGGGTAGAATTAGCCGCACTGCAACCGTGAAGCCAGGCCGTTGTGGCATTAATCATGGCTTTATGAAAATCATTATGACCATGCCATTCCAGCAGACGTCCGGGAACGCCGGCATCATTGATAAAGGCGTGAACGAGTTTATCAACGCTGCGGGGAAGGGCAGCGCCTGGATAAGTAACGCCGTAGCCCATAGTGTCGCAAAGCCTGATTCTTACGTCAATGCCGCTTTCCTCCCTGAGCTTCATCAGTTCCTGGGCGAACGGAATGCAAAAACCATAGACGTCTGCGCGGGTGATATCTTCAAAATGGCAGCGGGGAATTATGCCTAAATCCAAAACGGATTTGACCACACTAAGGTAATCGTTCATGGCCTGGCCTCTTTTCTTGTTCAGCTTAAGAAAAATATGATAATCGGAGACGGAAGTAAGCAGGCCTGTTTCTTTCAACCCTAATTCCTTTACTAAGGGAACATCTTCCTTCGCGGCTCGTATCCATCCGGTTATTTCCGGATAGCGCAGGCCCAGCGCCTGACATTTTTCCACGGCCTCTTTATCTTTTTTACTATAAAGAAAAAATTCCGATTGACGTATTACACCTTTGGGACCACCCAGTTTACTCATTAACTCATATATCGTTACAATTTGTTCCGCTGTATAAGGAGGGCGGGATTGTTGTCCATCACGAAAAGTCGTATCCGTTATAAAAATTTCTTTGGCCGGATTCAGGGGAACAGTTTTGTTATCGAAGACAATCTTGCTTACATCGGTATAAGGAAAGATTTCTTTGAATAAATTTGGTTTGTCTACCTCTTTTAACTTAAATTTCTTGATTTTTTTGGTAGTCAATTTTTTTTCACTCTTGGGTTTAACCATCTTTTTCTCCAATTATTTACTATTAAACAATTTTCAGAGATAACTCCATCAATTGCTCGATGCTGACTTTAGAAGGAGCATCGGTCATCAAACAGGCTGCTTTCTGCGTTTTCGGGAAGGCGATAACATCTCGTATTGATTCCGCTTTGGTCATAATCATAGTTAGCCTATCCAGACCGAAGGCCAGTCCTCCATGGGGCGGAGCTCCATACTCGAGGGCATCCAGCAAAAACCCGAATTTCTGCCTTGCATCTTCTTCACTCAATTTAAGCGCACTGAAGACCTGAGACTGAACGTCCTTATGATGAATACGAATACTACCGCCGCCGATTTCCGATCCGTTAAGTACCAGATCATAGGCTTTGGCGCGTACTTTTCCCGGATCTGTAGTCATTAGAGGCAGATCTTCAAGAAACGGCGACGTGAAAGGGTGATGTGTAGAGACAAAACGTTTTTCCGTTTCCGAATATTCCATCAATGGGAATTCCGTAATCCAGGTAAAGGCCAATGCGTCTGAATCAATCAAGTTAAGTTTCCTGGCCAGATGTATTCGTAAGTTGCCCAGCGAGTCATTAACGACACGCGAAGTATCGGCGACAAAGAAGATAATATCGCTTTCTTTAGTGTTCATTGCTTTGCCGATGCTCTCCACTTCCTCCGGTTTAAAGAATTTATAAATGGGTGAAGTCCAGTCGGTAGCGTTGACTTTGGCCCATGCCAGACCCTTCGCTCCATAAATGGCTACAAAATCTTTCAATCCGTCTAGATCCTTGCGGGAAAGAGCGGAAGCCTGTTCGGCTTTAATCGCTTTGATTACGCCACCGGAAGCCGCAACTTCCGCGAAAAGTTTAAACCCTGAATCTTTGACAATATTGGTAATATCCACGATTTCCATACCGAAACGCACATCGGGATTGTCTTTGCCGTAGCGGCTGATCGCATCGGCGTAGGTCAACCTGGGGAGGGGGAGGGTTAGCTCCTTACCCAGGCAGGCTTTAAAGATGGCTTTCATCAGACCTTCCATCATACTCATAATATCTTCTTCAGTAATGAAAGACATTTCCACGTCGATTTGAGTAAATTCCGGTTGACGATCGGCGCGCAAATCCTCATCGCGGAAACATTTAACGATTTGATAATAACGGTCAAAACCGGAGACCATTAAAAGTTGTTTGAATAGCTGCGGTGATTGCGGCAGCGCATAGAATGTGCCTTTGTTAATACGGCTGGGCACAAGATAATCGCGTGCGCCTTCCGGTGTGCTTTTACCCAGAAAAGGTGTTTCAACTTCAATGAAACCGTTTTCATCAAAATAGCGACGGGTAGCGGCGGCCAGACGACTGCGTAAAAAAAGGTTCTTTTGAATCACCGGACGTCGCAAATCAAGATAGCGGTATTTAAGGCGGATGTTTTCCGAAATGTCCTCATCGTCAAAAGAGAAGGGCGGAGTTTTGGATTCATTCATTATCTCCAGATCGGAGACAATAACCTCAATTCCGCCGGTTTTCAAATCCGGATTTTCCATGCCCTCAGGCCTTCTGCGAACTTTGCCTTTTACGGCAAGAACAAATTCAGAACGAATTTTATGCGCTTCGCTGTGGGCATTTCCGGCCTCAGGGTTGAAAACAACCTGTACTATTCCTTCACGATCGCGTAAATCAACAAAAATAACTCCACCGTGATCACGGCGGCGGTGCACCCAGCCCATCAGAATTACTTCCTGTCCGGCATGAGAAATATCCAGATTTCCGCAGTAATGCGTCCTTTTATCTTTTGTTAAAAAATCAGCCAAAACTTTTACCTCTCTTTAATAATTTTAATTATTGAATCCAGCATTCCATCCAGAGGAACTGCCTGTTGATCTTTTGTCTGCATGTTTCTTAATAAAACTTGTTTTTTATCAATTTCCTTATCACCGAAAATAAGAGAAAAGGAACTGTTTAATTTGTCCGCTCGCTTTAGTTGACTCTTCAGGCTCTTGTCAGAATAATCCATTTCTGCAATCACTCCGGCGCGTCTCAGTTCATTGGTCAGGTTGAAAGCTATTTTCTGTGCTTTTGGACCCAGTGCAGCAATGAATAAATCAGTTTTAAATTTAATACTTCCTTCTTCAGGCAGGCAGGCTATAAGTCTTTCAAATCCGACGGCAAAACCAATTCCGGGAACTTCGGGCCCTCCCAGATCACTAACCAGGCTATTGTATCTACCTCCGCCGGCAACCGCGTTTTGCGCGCCCAGTGCGTTTGTTTTAACTTCAAATGCTGTCTTTGTATAGTAATCCAGCCCACGCACCATACGGGCGTTAATAATAAAAGGAGTATTCAAATCGTGAAGAAATGATTGCACCTGTGAAAAATGATTTTCACAGTCCGTACATAAAAAATCAAGTATCCGGGGCGCGTTGGCAATAGTCGCGGCACATGTTTCCACTTTACAATCGAAAACGCGCAAGGGATTGGTGTTTATGCGTCTTTGGCAGTCGGGGCAGAGATCGTTTTCGCTTCCTTTTAAAAAATTAATGACAGCTTTGGAAAATAAAGGGCGACAATCAGGGCAGCCTAGAGAATTAATTTCCAATTCCAGATTTCTCAATCCCGTGCTTGTTAAGAAATGCATCAGCATAAAAATTATTTCAGCGTCCGATTGAGGTTTTTCTTCGCCGAAAAATTCGACATCAATCTGATTAAATTGGCGGAAGCGTCCTTTTTGAGGTCTTTCGCGGCGGAACATCGGACCGATCGTAAAAAGTTTGGTTATTTGTTCGGAAGAGGACATATTGTGTTCAATATAGGCGCGGATAACAGAAGCGGTAGCTTCCGGTCTTAGGGTTATATTTTCGTTGTCCCGGTCGGCGAAGGTGTACATTTCCTTTTCAACGATATCGGTTGTTTCTCCAATGCTTCGTTTAAAAAGGTCTGTTTTTTCGACAATTGGAACGCGGATTTCCCGATAGCCGAACGAATTGAAAACCTCATGGGCTATAGACTCAACCTTCCAGAAGAGAAGAGAGTCTTCAGGTAGAATGTCTTTAAATCCTCGAATTGCTGTAATTTTTTCCATAACTTATATCCATTAAAATTTAATTTTCTAACATATTCAGTTATTCTTGGCAATGGGAAAAATGCTCATTTACTCTGTCATTCCCGCGAAGAGACTGTGTCTTAATTGCATGTATTGATTACAGTTATGAATAATGTCCCCACTGGCGGGGGCAGGGGTGGAATTATTTGAAACATAATTAATATTATTAGTTATTTACGATTTGCGTGAATTTTATCCACTTCTGTCGATACGTGACACCTCCGCTGGCGGAGGACATTAAATGGTTATATTTATTCTTGCGAAACAGTCTCGGAGGCGGTAATCAAAGTGAATATCCTGATAACCTGAAGGTCATGCCAGGTTACACAACCTCCACCCTACAATTTCAATTTCAAAAAAGAAAAAGAAGGGATTAGAGAATATTTATTAACTAAAGGCAAAGTTTTTTTCTAGAAATAATTTCAGGCAGGCATCCACAACATTGTCATCATAAAGGGTGCCTTTGTTCTTGGAAATCTCATCCAGTGCAAAGTTTATTCCCAGTGAAGGACGGTATGGGCGGTGGGAAGAAATGGCCTCTACGACATCGGCAACAGCCAGAATACGCGCCTCCAGAAGAATGGAGTCTCCCTGAAGGTGATTTGGATAACCTGATCCGTTCATTCTTTCATGATGTTGAAGAACGGCATCGGCTACCGGCCAGGGGAAATCGATATCTTTCAGAATATTATATCCGGCAGGGGAGTGAGTTTTAATTAAGTTGAATTCCACTTCGGTAAGCTTTGTGGGTTTGCTGAGAAGCTCCGATGGAACTGATACTTTGCCGAGGTCGTGGATGATGGATGCGGTGTAAATGAAATCCTGCTGATCGGATGTTAAACCCATTTCCCGGGAAATTGCCACAGCCAGTTGAGCAACTCGCTGTTGATGGCCGGATGTATAAGGATCTTTCGTTTCTACAAGCAGCGCGATCGATTGTACAGTAGCCTGCAATGTTTTCTTAATGCGGTTATAACCTTCAATGCGTTCTTCCTCCAACAATTTACGCTCAGTGATGTCATTCAAAAAATTCAAGGTAGCCGGTTTTTTGTTCCATTCAATGACAGTGGCATTCAGTTCTGCCCATTTTATTTTTCCATCATGAGTAATAATTCTGAAAGAATATATAGAGGGGACGTTCTCTCCTTTCAATCTTTTTGTGCTGTACTCGGTCACGATATTGCGATCTTCGGGATGGATAAAGTTCGTAAAAGACCCGGATGTTAGAGTTTCTTTGGAATAACCTATTTGTTCGGCGGCGGCGTTATTGGCAAACACGACGTTCGTATCTCGTGTGATGATGATGGCTTCATGGGCATTTTCCACAACAATACGATACCTCTCCTCGCTTTCCAGCAGATTATTTTCGGCCTGCTTGCGTTCGGTAATATCGGAATAGAGCGCCTGAAAAAGTAACTCACCATTCCAAAGCACCTGTTTGCGAAATACTTCCAGATAGCGTATTTCGCCATCCTTACGGATGATGCTCAGTTCATAATACGGAATGATTTCGCCGCGCCGTCTTCTTTCTTCTCTTTTTTCGTGTTCGATATAACACTCCGGAGTGTATCTTTTTTTGTGGGGAATGGTAGAAAATTCTTCAATGCTGTCAAAACCATAAATCTTTAAAACTTCCTGATTGGCGTAAAGAGTTTTGCCATCTGCGGATACAATGCGAATGCCTAAAGGTGAATTATCGAGGGAATGACGGAAATTTTCTTCACTTTTTTTCAGCATTTCATCTGCGGTTTTCTTTTCTTGTCTTATTTTGGCTTCGCGGATTTCTCTCTCTATTGCGACTACGAGCTTGGCAAGTTTGTCTTTCATCAGGAAATCGTGTGCGCCTGATTTCATTGCCGCCACTGCCGTATCTTCTCCGATAGCGCCGGACACAATAATGAAAGGAATATCGATTTTTATGTCTTGCAAAACTTTGAGGGCGGCGGGTGCGCTGAAACGCGGCATTTTATAATCGCAGAGAATAACATCCCACTGTTTGCTCTCAAGAGCTGCTTTCATGGTTTCGGCAGTCTCCACTCTTTCCCATTTCGGATCATATCCTCCATTGCGCAACTGACGTATTATCAACTTGGCATCATCATCCGAATCGTCGACGATTAGAACACGGAGAAAAATATTCATTGTTTTGTCTCCTTAAAATTATAACAAATTCGGACCTTCGTTTATAAGAAGCCAGTAAAGTCCCAGTTGTTTTACCATTTCCATGAACTGACTGAAGTCAACGGGTTTGCGTATATAGCTGTTGCACCCAAGCTTGTAGCAGATGAGAAGATCGCCCGGCTCCTTTGAAGATGTCAGTATTACCACGGGAATCAGTTTTGTTCTTTCATCGGCTTTCAGCTTTTTCAATACTTCAATACCATTTATTTTCGGTAGTTTCAAGTCAAGCAAAATTAAAACGGGCAGATCGTTTTTCTGATCATTGACAGCGCCTTCTTTACCGAAGAAGAAATCCAGAGCTTCCGCTCCATCGCGCTTAACAATGATCTTATTTATAATATTATTTTTTTTAAATGCGCGCAGAGTTAACTCAACATCATCTGGGTTATCTTCCACCAGTAATATCTTCTTGTCGTTTGACATGGGGCACCTCTTAATTTTATTTCTCATTAAGACTGAAATAGAAAGTTGCGCCTTTGTCTATTTCTCCTTCCGCCCAAACCTTGCCTCCGTGGCGGTTGATAATGCGCCGCACGGTGGCCAATCCAATTCCAGTCCCGGGAAATTCATCATCAGCGTGCAGGCGTTGGAAAGGGGCAAATAGTTTGTCTGCGTAAGCCATATCGAAACCGGCTCCGTTATCGCGGATGAAATATACTTTTCCTCCACCTTCCGCCTTCAATAATCCGAATTCTATTTTAGCTTTTGTCTGCCTTTCTGTGAATTTCCAGGCGTTGCTAAGCAAGTTGTCAAGGACGATGCGCATTAATCTCAAATCTGCAGTGTCTTCCAGAGAGTCAGCAATACTTATCTCAACATGCCTTTGGGGTTGAGACTTTTGCAACTCACTCATTACTGACCGGGCAATCACAGTAAGATTGATTTTTTCAATGTTCATTTCCATTCGTGTAATACGGGAAAGCTGCAGCATATCTTCTATAAGATCCGCCATCCTTCTTGTGGCTGTCTTTATTCTTGTCAAATAATCCTTGCCTTGTATATCCAGTTTATCACAGTAGTCTTCAAGAAGCGCCTGACTGAAACCCTCAATTGACCTGAGGGGGGCGCGCAGGTCGTGAGAGGCTGAATAGGAAAACGCTTCCAGTTCCTTATTGGATGCTTCGAGTTTAATCGTCCGTTCACGCACCAGTTCTTCCAAATGCTCACGGTATTTTTCAAGTTCTTTTTCAGCTTTCATTCGTTCGGTAATGTCAATACCAACTCCAAGAAGATAATTATTGTTGGCGATGGTTAGTTTTACTCCGGTAAAAATCATGGGAATTGCCCGTCCATCCTTGGTTATAAGACGTCCCTCTGCTGTAGCGTGACCATTGTTCATAACATCGGCTATGCCTTTTTTAATAGATGATGTATCAGGCTCTATGTCACCAAACCAGTCCAGTATATATCTCCCATTAATTTCGTCGCCGGAATAACCGGTTAATTCTTCATGTTGTTTGTTCCAGTGCACTAAATGACCGGCGTTGTCATAGAGATAAAGAATGCCGGGAACGCTTTCGAGTATGGCCTTGTTAAGAACTATAGATCTTTTCAACTCTTCTTCAGCTTTTTTGCGTTCAGTTACGTCAACCAGGATACCTGATGAACCGTCAAACTTGCCCTCCGCTGTTAAAATAGGCTCGTGGTAGGCTTCGAAAAAGCGATCCCCTACACTGACAAGAGCAGTGAACGCTTCTCCTTGCAGCGCTCGACGGAAATGTTCTTGATCATCGGGATGATCGCGATACACATCAAACACGGACCGGCCTACGACCTCGCCGCCCTTCAATCCCATAGTCGAAAGTGCTTTTCCTTCAGACAGAATGAAGATGCCATGCTTGTCGACGGCAAATATTACTACCGGAGCATTGCTGACCATGGTTTGGAGGCGAACAAATTCTTTTTGAAGAGCATCCTCAGCTTTCTTGCGTTCGGTTATATCTTCCAGTGTTTCTACCGAACCGATAATGTTACCATGAGCATCTCTAATCAGTGCCGCACCGAAGAAAAGCCACTTTCCTTCTTTACCCATGATTGGAAAAAAACCTTCTGCTTCGTAAGCTCCCTCCGAGTAATTGGACTCGTTACAGTTTCCTTTATATAATTCAGGGATGAGATTTATTTGTTGATCAACCAGCAGATCGGCAAGACATGGACGCTCGTTATGATAAAAAGCTTGCCAATGCTTGTTAGTTCCTAATATGTCGGCCGATTTGATTCCGGATATTTCTTCCAGAGCTTTGTTCCAGTAAAGTATTTTGTGATTTTGATCTATTACGAACTGTGGAACAGGAGAGCCTTGGATTACCGCCTTTAATTTTGTTTCGCTGTCCCGCAATGCTGCTTCCATACGCTTGCGATCGGTGATGTCTCTCTCCACAACCACGATCCCGTTTGCTTTACCATTTGCGTCCACTATCAGATTTCCAGTTGCTTCAATGAAAACTCTGCGCCCACTCTTGGTAATGACAGTGAACTCGGTGACATTAACACCACTGCCCATCAGTAACTCTTGCATTGTTGAAGTAACCCTTTCTTTATCTTCTGGCGCGACATAATCCAGGGCGCTTACCCCAAGATCTTCTGTCTCAAACAGTTTCTTTGCGGCTTCGTTTGCGCTTATAACCTTTCCCTCCAGATCAACGATCAGAATGGGGTCTAGGGCTAGCTTGAGAGCGTTGGAAAGTACGGCTATTTCCGCTTCAGCCTGCTTGCGTTCGGTGATATCAATTAATGTACTGAGCATTCCAATGATGTTCCCCTGAGAATCTGTGAGAGGTCTGGAATTATTTAGTACAGTAATGATACTGCCGTCTTTGCGCCGGAGTTTGTGTTCGTAGTTGATGAGGCGCCCGCCGTCAAAAAGTTCCTGATGAGCCGGCAAAACGTTAACAGGGTCATCATCCACATCCGGAATGCTCATTCTCATCAGCTCTTCTTTAGAATAACCGAGGAGGTCCAGGCCGGCCTGGTTGGAATCTATGAAGTTCTTTTTTGTATCAAATATATAAATTGCTGTAATTGATTCATCAAAGATTCCCCGGTATTTCTCTTCGCTTGCCCGTAATGCTTCCTCTGCCTGCTTCATTTCGGTGATATCGCGTATAATAGTCAGAAAAGCAGGTTTATCCTTCCACTCGATAAGCCTGCTTCTCAGGTCAACCAATGAAATAGAACCATCCGCCCGAATGGCCCGATAAATATAGCCTTCGGGAGATCGCATACCTTTTAGCCTTTGTTGGAGTCTTTGTGCGGCGATTTCTCGATCGTCGGGATGAATGAAATCAAGAGGTTTCATGCCAATTGTTTTTTCAACAGGATAACCACTTATAACGGAAAAGGCATAATTAGCTTCAATTATGCTGGATGGATCATTGATTGTTATACCATCAATACTTTGTTCAAAAAGAGAGCGGAAGTCTTCTTCGGAACGTTTTAGTGCTTCCTCCGCAAGTTTACGTTCGGTGATATCCGTATGAATTCCGATAAGACCGATAATTTTTCCGGCCTCGTCCTTTATCGCATCCGCGCGAATTTGAACGGGAAATTTGCGCCCGCTTTTTGATATCATTGTGATCTCGCCTTGCCATGAATTCCCGCTCATGATTGATTCAAAAACTTCAGATGCGGTATCTTTATTGGCAAAAGCTGCCGGTCCGCCGCCTGCGGCTTCGAGTTCTTCGGCAGTCGCGTATTCAAATAAATCAGAGAATGCTTTGTTTTGATAAAAGTGGTGACCCTGTGGATCGGAAACGCCGATGGCATCGCTGGAATCTTCTACAGCCTTTTTGATAAGAAAAAGTTCTTCTTCAGCCTTCTTGCGTTCGGTAATGTCTGTATTGAAACCATGCCAGATTATACTGCCATCAGGCAGTTTTTCGGGTGTGGAAGTGCCCAATAGCCATCTGAGCGGCTTGCCGGGAACTTGAACCCTGTATTCACATTGCCAGGAAGTCATGTTCTTTGCTGAACATTTTATGGATTGAATGAACCTGTCAGTATCTTCATTGTGTATAACTTTTAGTATAGGCGAAAAATCATTGACGATATCCTCAGGAGCACATCCGTAAATATCTTTGACAGCTTCTGTGGAAAAAGGGATACAAAAAGTTCCATCAGGCTTCATCATGAACTGGTAAATAATTCCGGGAACATTGGCAGACAACTTCTTGAACACAATGTCACGTTCTTTCAACGCTTCCTCCGCGCGTTTGCGTTCGGTAATATCTCTCGATACACCATGGAGACCGGTTAAAATACCCTGCTCATTTCTGATTCCGTTAATGGTATTTTCAAGCCAACGCGTTGAACCGTCTTTATGATAGAATTCCAATATTAAAGTTTGGGCTCTCTGAGGATCGGTTTTCCCTTGTTTTTCCAGAGCAAGTTCATCCTCCAGAATTTTCTTGGCGGCGGATAATGAATCAGGTGTCAGTTGTTCATAAACGGTTTGACGCAATCTTTCTTCCTGAGAAAAACCAAGCACTCTCCGTATGGAGGGGCTCACGTAAGTTGTCCGTAAGTTCAAATCCATAATCCAGATGATATCGGAAATTGTTTCGGTGAGAAACTTATATTTTTTTTCACTTTCGCGCAGTTCCTCTTCAGACCTTTTGCGCTGTGTAGTGTCTCTGAACATGCCAATCAGACATTCTTTGCCGTCTAAGACAATTGAGGAAGTGTTTACGTCCGTAAAAAACAGAGTCTTGTTTTTTTTCATTAAAGGTATATCGCGGGCTATCGATATTTCTTTTCTGGAAAGTTTTTCAAATTGATCAATAACGTACGACAGTGATTCTTTAGGATGGATATCGGAAACGTTTAATTTTACAATATCTTTTTTAGTATAGCCCAGCATTTTACATATGCTTTTATTGGCGGAAATAAAATTTCTGCTGCCCACCTCTGCTAAAAGAATTCCGTCTGATGCGGAATCAAATATCGTTCTGAATTTTAATTCTGCTTCTTTTAGGGCGTTTTCAGCCAGCTTTCGCTGGGTGATATCGGTGATGGAACCTGTTAAACCTGCCGGCTGTCCATCTTTAAAAATTACATTACTTGAACTGACTACGTGGCGTATTTCACCATTCTTGATTTTAATACGATATTCGACTGATTCTTTCTCGCTACTGACCAGAATTCGATTGATACTGGCCAGCACCTTCGGCAGGTCTTCCGGTATAATATGTTCGGTTATGTTGGTTCCGATTACTCCACTTGTTGAGTATCCGGTTAAATGTTCCATGGCCGGGCTTATGTAGGTGATAAAGCCTTGCATATCGACAGAGAAGATAACCTCACTTACATGCTCTACTAATTCGCGGTATTTATTTTCTGATTCCTGCAGGTTCTGAATTGTACTTTTGTGTTTGGTAATGTCCTGTAATGTATGAATCACACCTTTAATCTTGCCTTTTTTATCCACTATAGGATCAGCGATGATATTAAACCACCTCTTTCCTTTGCGGATCTCACCATTTTCGCGAGCGAATGATTTTTTCGCCCGTGTAGCCGGACATTTTGAAAATGGTTTGGTTGTACCATGTACAATTTCCCAACAGTGTTTCCCGATAATTTCTTTCTGTGTCAGACCGAACATTTCTGTCATGACACGGTTGCAGTGCAGAATACGTTGATCAGGATCCAAAAAACAGACCGCGTCGGTGACTGCATCAAGAGAGGATTTCCAGAACATCCCCGTTACAGGCTTACTTTTATTGACAATCTTAGATGAACGAATTGTTTTAGGTACAGATTTACCCTGTTTTTTTTGTCGGGATATCAGCTTAGGTTTCTTTTTCATAATTCGATCTTACCTCACGGTATACTATTAATGGTTATAAGTTCTATAAGAATTGCTGCTGAGGGCTGTTTGAAAATGTACTGCTTAAAAAAATGAATTTATCAGGGACAAGCTTAAACATGAGCCTTCCGTATTGATAACTAAAGTTGATAAAAATTATGTAAATCCCTTCGATTTGTTTGTGCTTTTTTCATATTCTACACTTGAAAGTCATAAAGTCAATATTATTTATGGTCGTAAGATATTGTTTTCCCCGTGGTATCAGCAATTATTGCCATGAGCACGACAAAATCTTTATAAAAAAGAAAAATTTTTCGGTTATTGGCTTTTAAACAGGTAATATACAGTAATTTATTTGTTTTTTATGAATGTATCTATTTTTAAGTTATTTCCGTTGGTCGTTAGAATTATTGCTCCATTGTGGTCAGTGCGTAAAATATTGACGCCGGCGTCTTTATATCTTTGCATGGTTGAAGGATGTGGATGGTGAAATACGTTCGCTTTACCGGCGCTGACAATCGCATAACGACAAGAGACAGCTTTGATGAATTCGGTACTGCTGGAATGGTTGGACCCATGATGTGGAACCACCAGAACGTCACTACGTAAATCTGTTTTAGCTTCAATAAGCTGCGTTTCAACATCGCCGGATATATCGCCGGGAATCAGAAAACTTACTTTGCCGAATGTTATTTTTAGAACCAGAGAAGAATCATTAACGTCATCATAGGACAGGTCATTGATATCATTCTCCGAATAATTGGGCGGCCATAATACCTTGAATTTGACTCCATTAAATATTTTTTCCGGAGATTTATTGGAGTGCAAACAAACACTTTGATTGTTGGATTTAATCGTTTTTTCCCATTCCGGAAAATCTTCCGGATCAACCGGAAGCTTCGACTTCCAGATTTGACGGACATCAAAATTATTCATAATATAAATAAGTCCCAGTAAATGATCGGGATGAGGATGGCTGAGCACTGCCGTATCAATATGGCCAATCCTTTCGTGATAAAGAAATGGAGCGACAACAGCCTTTCCAATATCAAAGGTACTCTCCGAGAAACCGCCGCCGTCGATAAGCATATTATCCCCGCCGGGAAATTGTACCAGAATGGAGTTTCCCTGTCCTACGTCTATAACTGTAATTTTTAAATCTGAAGATAATTTATCTCTAACAGTAAAATAAATTATATCCGCGGCAAATAATAAAACAGTGACAACTAATAAATATTTTATAATCCGTAAGCGGCCTGATAAAGATTCTATTGGAATTGTTCTTCTCTTTGCTTCAATAAATTGAATAAGAAGAAATATTAATAAATAAAAAACTGCAATTTCAATCAAATTAGGCCTGATGGTGCTAAGTGAAGACCAGGGAAAAGAAGCTAATTGATTAATCATGTCTACTGATATTTGCACAAAGAGAGAAGCCAGTTTAATAAAATAACCGGCAATGGTTGAAGAAAAGAAGGCGGAAAGGATAAAAAGCATGGATATAGCCAGCGTCAGTGTTCCCAGAAGTGGAACAGCAATCAGATTAGCAATAATTGTCACGCAGGAGACACGGTTAAAATAATACATGATCAGAGGCAATGTGCCGATTGTTGCCGCAATGCAAACGATAACTGACAAATACGCATAATGGATTATACCTTGCGTCCATAAAGGAAGCGTTGAAATATTTCCTGAAATAATTCCACTGAATTTGGGTACAATATAGATTAATGATAAGACAGCCATGAAAGAAAGCTGAAAGGAAATATCAAAAAGAGCTTGAGGTGAGATAGCCAGAATAATTAGTCCCGCCAAAGCCAGGGTAGAATAGAGGTCTTTTTGTTTTCCCGAAATCAGGGCGATCAAAAAAATCAGTGCCATGAGAGCCGAACGCATAACAGTAACTCCCATCCCCGCAATGAAGGCGTAAATCAATACCATAATAAATGCCGCCGTTGCCGCTAATTTAATTATGTTGAATCTGAGCATTAGATATTCTGAAGATTTCAAGATGAGGAAAGCGAAGAAGAAAGCTACAGCCGAGACCATTCCGATGTGCAGACCGGATATGGAAAGGATATGCGCAGCGCCTGTTTTATTGAAATTATCCCGCACATCTGTGGGAATTTCATTTTGATTGCCGATAGTCATGGCTTCGATGATTTCCCTTTGTGGCGAAGAGGAATTATTATAAATTATTTGTTTTAAATAATTTCTAAAAGATTCCAGATAATGACGCGTGCAGTCTGCTGTTCGTTGTCTAAGAAGTATAATCTTGGATGCGTCAGAAATAAATCCAGTGGCATGTATACCCTGAAGATTCAAATAACGTTCATAATCAAACCCGCCCGGATTATTGAAACTATGAATCTTTTTTAAGGTTGAGTGAAAGCGGATGAAATCACCATATTGGAATTCTAAATTCGGTGGGATAACCAGACGAATGTTACCTGATACCGAAATGTAATTTTTATCTCTGATTATTCTCAAACAACGTACGATCAATACATTTTTATCGAGGTAGGCGAGGGGAGCTTCTATCACAATGCCTTCCATTGCCAATTTGCCTTTATCTGTATATTGTCCGATATGTTGATTTTGCTCAAAAAAATACCGCTGCTTTTGAATATTAAAAAAACCAAGCAGAAAAATAAGGAAGAGAATTAAAAATAGACCGGTAATCAACCATTTATTCGTGAAACTCCAATTCCGAAAGTAAAACCAGGCGCATGACAGGCGAAGTGCTGCGGAGTCTTTTTCTAAAGAATGATTTGTGGTTTTAGGCCCGTAATTTATGATTGTTATAATAAGAAGAAAAGTTAATATAATTGTGATTAATAAAAAATAATAGGGCAAGGAGAAATATCTTCCGGCAATAATTCCGGCGATGAATGCAATTAAAAGATAAATTAATGGTCTGCGCATATTTTTAAAAATTTATTTTTACAAGACAATAATTCAAATTAATTAGCGAAAACTGCTAAAATATTATAGTATGATTTTAAATTACAACTTGCTTTGGGTTTCATACCCGTGATTCAAAAGGAAATGAAATGCCTGTACTGTATAACGAAGCCTTAATCAAAGAAAAAAATACAAGGCGTTTATTTTTTTTAATCGTATCCAGGGTTATTCTTGTAACTCTATTTCTGGGGACAACCGTTTTTCTCGATATCAGAAAACAGGAATTTTCAATATCACAAATAACTATTAGTTTTTTTTATTTTATCACTGCTGCGTTTTATTTCTTTTCGGTTGTTTATATTTTCCTTCTTAAATTTCTGAAAAATATACGGAGTAATATTTATTTACAACTCACTGTGGATATCGTTTTGATCACTTTTCTTGTTGGCCTGACCGACAACATCCAAATTGATTATTCTCTTTTTTACACGCTGGTTATAATTTATTCGGTGCCATTTCTGGGTCGCAGTGGAGGATTAATTGTAGCTTCGGTTGCCAGCATATTTTATGGCGTGCTGGTGGGCCTTAAATTTTTCGACCTACTGCCTTTTGCTTCTTCTATCGGACATTATTATAATCTTAACGCTTATGATGTATTAACAAATATTCTGGTGCATATCGTATCCTTTTACGTTTTAGCTTTTTTAGCCGGTTTTGCTGTTGAGCAGGAAAAGAAAACAAGATCTTTACTGGAAGAAAAGAAATCGGAATTTAATCAATTGGATTTGCTTTTTCGCAGCATTGTAGAGTCTGTTTATACCGGTGTCATGACTGTTGATTTGAATAATATTATCAAAACTTTTAATAACGCTGCGGAAGAAATTACCGGATTTCCACGGTCAAAAGTATTAGGTCTTAAAATAGATGATGTATTCCCTGAGTTTCTGCCTTTTATGAATACAGAAATGATCGATCAACAATTCAAAAACCGGATTGAAGTTTTAATAAATGGAGGAAGGGGTAGTGAAGTTAATTTGGGTTTGTCGGTTTCTCCGCTCAAGGGAAGAAGCGAAAATCAAATTGGAAACATTTTAATATTTCAGGATTTAACTCAAATTACAGAGATGGAAAAGAAACTCGAAATGAACAGGAAGATGGCAATAATCGGCGAAATGGCGGCCGGATGGGCACACGAAGTTCGTAATCCGCTGGCGGCAATAACCGGTTCAATAGAACTATTAAAGAAGGGATTAGAACCCGAAGGAACCAATAAGCGTTTAATGGAGATAATATTGCGAAGCAAAGACCAATTGGACAGCTTCGCCCGTGATTTTCTTTTGCTGGCTCGTTCGGTACCGGTATCAAGGGAATTTGTTAATTTAGAGGAAGTTGTTGAAGAAGTCTTCGAACATATAAAGTTGTCTCCGGAATGGAAAGACAAAATCAGAATTCAGAAAAAATTATCGGCTAATGAGAAAGCATTTGCCAATAAAGAACAGGTCCGGCAAATTATTAACAATCTGGTTCTCAATGCCGTGCAGTCCATGGAAGAGGATGGTGTTTTGTCTGTCGAAACTAAAATCGTGCAGTTAGATGATGAGAAAAAATATGCCGAAATCAAAGTTGCGGATACAGGATGCGGTATCAGCAAAGATGAGTTAAACAGAGTATTTGAACCTTTTTTCACGAATAAAACGAAGGGAACCGGATTGGGATTAACCATTGTTAATCATATCGTTGACGGCTACAATGGAAGAATCAAAATAGAGAGTACCGTAAATGAGGGAACTGTCTGTTATGTCTGGTTGCCCGTAATATAGTGAAAAGAAGAATTAAATATTCTGCTGTTGAGATGTTATTGAAAGGAAGCGGAGGTAAAAAGCATGGCGAAAATTCTGGTTGTTGATGATGATCAGGGCATGAGAGAATTTATGGAAATTATGCTTGCTCAGGAAGGCTACGATGTAACCAGCATCGGAGAACCGGTAAAAGCAATTGATCTATGCCGCAAGACCGCCTTTGATCTGATTATTACCGATTTAAAAATGCCTAAAATCAGTGGAATTGATTTTCTCAAAGTCATCAAGGATCACAGACCTGATGCCATAGTTATTCTTATTACGGCTTACGCTTCAGGAGAAACAGCAATAAAAGCGATGAAAGAAGGGGCTTATGATTATGTGGAAAAAGGCGGAAGTATTGAAGAAATAAAAAAAGTTGTACGCTCGGCCCTGCAGAAAAAAGGATTGATTGAAAATAATATTGGGGAAGAAAAATTACTGGCAGATGCGGCAAATTCATTCTGCGGAATGATCGGAACCAACAGGGAAATGATTAAAATATTCGCGACAATAAAAAAAGTGTCCGATACACTGGCGAATATTTTAATACTGGGTGAAAGCGGAACAGGAAAAGAGCTTGTCGCGCGTGCTATTCATGAAAATTCTTCCCGTCTAAAAAAACCATTTGTGGCCATTAACAGTGGTGGAATACCGGAGAATCTTCTGGAGAGCGAACTTTTCGGATACATGAAAGGCTCTTTTACCGGAGCTTACGCCGATAAACCGGGATTCTTTGAAATGGCGCGTGGCGGCACCATATTTCTTGATGAAATAGGCGAGTTATCTCCGACTTTGCAAGTCAAGCTCTTGAGGGTGGTTCAGGAAAGAACATTCAGGCGGATAGGTGGTTCGGAAGACATCAAGGCAGATGTACGCATCATTTCCGCGACAAATCAGAATTTAAAGGAAAAGGTAAGCAAGGGAGAATTTCGAGAAGACCTCTATTATAGACTCAATGTTATTCCCATTCATCTTCCTCCGCTGAGAGAGCGGAAAGAAGACATTCCTCTTCTTATCAGTTATTTTATAATAAAATATGCGGAAATGTTCGGCAAGGAGATACGGGATATTTCTTCATATGCCATGGAATTGTTGACAAATTATGCTTTTCCGGGCAACGTTCGTGAATTAGAAAATATTATTGAACGCAGTGTCGCCATGGAGAGCTCCAACATAATACTTCCGGAAAGCTTAACTTTGCATCCTGAAGCGTCTCAAAGTGTCCCAAGGTTTGATATTGAGATAACGGATAAAGGAATTGACCTCAACATGGAGATGGGAAAAATAGAAAAGATAATAATTGAAAAAGCTTTGCAGAAAACTAATGGATCAAAAGTAAAGGCTGCTGAATTGTTAAATGTCACCTTAGATTCTTTGCGCTACCGCATTGAAAAGCTTGGCGTTGAATAATATTAAAAAATAATTAAATAAAAGCTTGGAGATTGTTGTCATCCACGGCGGTTTTTTTGTTTCTTTTTCCTTGACTTTTAAGCGATATTTGCTCTATATCCCTCATTATAAGAGGCAACAATGAAAATGTTAAGATTTCATTTTATGAAAAGGGCAGTTTTCTTTTATTTTTTTATCTTTATTAACTTAAAGGTCTGCCTGATAAAATCATGACCATTTACAAAGGGAAATGAACCGTGGGCAGAGAAAATCCCACGGTTTTTTTTTGCCATAATTATGGCATGTTACTAAATTAAAAAGAACAAAAGGGGAGGGGAAATGACTATGAGAAGTAAATTCTGGATAACAATTTTAGCTGCTGTTTTTCTGGTTGCATGCTTTGGCAATGTGCAGGCAAAGACAATTAAAGTTGGAGCTGCAATCAACCTGACAGGTCCGGCATCAACTTGGGGCAAATTTCATGAAAAAGGTCAGCGTGATTATTTTAATTATGTAAACGAAGTGAAGGGTGGAGTTTTCGGTAATAAGATTGAAATGATTACTTATGACACCGCTTATAAGGTTCCCGAAGCGCAGGCAGCGGTAAACAAATTCGTTCTGCAGGATAAAGTGGATATGATCGCTACCTGGGGAGCAGGCGAGGGATTGGCGGCAAAACCCATCATACAGAAATATAAAGTGCCCACAATCAACTATTCCACCAGTTGGGAAATACTGGAAAAACCGGTTGATTACATGTATTTGCCTTTTGGCAGTTACAGAATGGATTGCCATGCCGTGTTGGAGTACATTAAAGTCATTCATAAAGGTAAAGAAGCTCCCAAAGTTGGTCTTTTGACTTACAACAATGCCTATGGCCGTTCAATCCATACTCCCAGCAAGGAATACGCCCAGAAGCTAGGGATCAACCTTGTAGCAGTGGAAGAATTTCCACCCAAAACCGTTGATCTCAATACAGAACTTCTTCGTCTTCAAAAAGCCGGAGCGGAATATGTGTTTATGCAGATGCTGCCTTCAGCAATCATCACGGCTTTCAAAAGTGCTGATCGTATAAATTACAGTCCTGTTTTTCTGGGAACATGGACGTCGACAGACCCCGATTTCTTTAAAATGGGTGCGGGGCTTATCCGTGATAGACTGATAATCCAGTTTCCGGGAGGATTACCTGTTGATAAATCAAAAGGAATTGCCGCAATGCAGCAGTTATGGAAACGATATAAAACAGTGGATAAATTTGATGCTTCTTACTGGGAAGGAGTTGTTATCGGTATGATTATGGAACGAGCTTTTATCCGTGCATATGAAAAGAGTAAAAATATTAATCCGGAAACAATAAACGCGGCTCTGGAATCGTTCAAGAAAGAAAATTTCGGCGGCTTGGTTCCGGCAATAACTTATACCAAAGATGATCACGGTGCTTCTTTTACCGCGCGCATGGTTAGAGTGAAGGAAGACGGAACTTATATACCACTTACAAATTTTTATGTTCCCGGTAAGGACAAAATCAAACTGTTAAAGAAGTAGATGTATACTAAACAGACGTTGCCGGATATTGAATAATTTCCGGCAACGTCTGTAAGCAAAATGTTTCGGTTATATTTAATAAGAGGTCTAAATGAAGGCTTTTCGCAGCCGGCCGTCGATAATGGTCAATCGGCGGGAAGAAGAAAAAAAAGCTGAGCTGGAGATTCAGAATTTACGTTTGAGTTTCGGCGGAGTCGTTGCCGTCAAGGATGTTGATCTTAAAGTTCACACCGGTGAACTAATGGCGATTATTGGTCCCAATGGAGCAGGGAAAACTAGCCTTCTCAACTGCATAACCGGTTTTTACCGGGCCCAGCAGGGGAAAATACTTTTCAACGGTAAAGACATCACTCATCTGCATACCCATGAACTTGTTGGTGTGGGCATAGGCAGAACTTTCCAGAATATAGAACTTTTTCCGGGAATGACTGTTCTGGCCAATATGACTCTGGCGCGTCATATTCACTGTCAATACAGTTTCATCAAATCATTTCTTTTTTCCAAATCCGTAAGAGAAGAAGAAATTCGTCACAGGCAGATTCTTGAAGAAATAATTGATTTTCTGGAAATGCAGTCCATACGTAAAAAAACAGTCGGCTCTCTTCCTTATGGAATGCAGAAAAGAGTGGAGCTGGGCCGGGCGCTTGCTCTGGAGCCAAAGTTGCTGGTTCTTGATGAACCTTTCGCCGGTATGAACATGGAAGAAAAAGAGGATATGGTTCGCTTTCTTCTGGAGTTGAATCATAGATGGGGGCTTACCATGATTCTGGTCGAACATGATATGTCTATTGTCATGAGCATTGCCCAGAGAATTATGGTTTTAAACTTCGGTGAAAAACTGGGTGAAGGAAGCGCCGAAGAAGTCAGCGTCAATCCTGAAGTCATCAAAGCTTATCTTGGCGAAGCTGAAGCTTTATAGACATTTAAGGCGTTATATTTTGCATAAAGAAGAACAACATAAAACAAAAACCAGATTAACGCTGCCGCAGTTGTTGGTAGAAAATGCCACTACGTATGGCGATACCAAAACAGCAATACGTGAAAAGGCATATGGCATATGGCAGAAATACAACTGGGCAGATTACTGCCGGTATATGCGGACAACAGCGGCCGGGTATGCTTCGCTTAATCTTAAGCGCGGTGAAAACGTCTGTATGATTGTGCATAATCATCCCGAGTGGCTTTTCTCGGAGCTGGCCGCGCACGCTCTGGGCGCGACAACTCTAAATTTGTTTACTTCTTCCATTGCCGATGAACTGGCTTTTTCCATCAAACGGATTAACTCACCTGTCGTAGTTGTCCAGGATCAGGAGCAGGTGGATAAACTTTTGGAGGTCAAAGATAAACTACCGCAGACAAAAAAAGTTATCTATATTGATCCCACGGGCATGACTTCGTATGAGGATGATCCGTGGCTGATAAGCTATGCCAGACTTCTGGAAGAAGGGGAAAAATTCATCAAAAATCATCCTGATTTTATCGAAAATGAAATAAATAAAGGCAGACCAGAGGATATCGCTGTAATGATCCAGACTTCAGGAACCACCGGCATTCCCAAACTGGCCATGTTGTCACACCGTAATCTGACCACTATGGCCGGACAGTGGGTGGAAGCTGCAAATATCAAGCCGGAAGAAAACTGGCTGTCGATGTCTCCGCCAGCGTGGATTGTTGATCAGATGTGGGGGATGGGCGTTGCGCTCGGAAGTGCCATGTGTATGAATTTTCCGGAAACCGCTGAAACGGTTTTGGAAGATTTTCGGGATATCGGCCCTTCGATGATTATTACCTCTTCGCGCTTCTGGGAAGATATGGCCTCACGCATCCGGGTAAAAATATCCGATGCGAGCTGGTTGAAAAAGAAATTATTTTATTTTGGTGAAAAAATCGGTAAAAAGGTTGTGGAAAAACAATCGCACAAAGAGCCTTTGCCTTTATCACTGCAAGCTTTATATAAAGTAATGTCTGTCGCAGTTTATCGTCCGCTTCTTGATCGTTTGGGGTGCGCTCGTTTTCGGAGCGCCTTTACCGGTGGTCATCCCATCAGTCCCGATGTCATTTTATTTTTCCGGGCGATGGGCTTGAATTTAAAACAATGCTATGGTCTCACGGAATCGTGTGGCATCTTTCAGATACAGCCTGACGATGAAGTCAAACTGGAAACGGTGGGCAAACCTCTGACACTGACTGAAGTAAAAATAGCTGATGATCAGGAAGTGCTGGTCAAATCCGAAGCAAATTTCTCCGGTTATCACAATGATTATGAGTCAACGCAAAACGCTTTTGAAAACGGCTGGCTCAAAACCGGCGATGCCGGATACATCGACAACGACGGCCATTTGCTGATCATTGGCCGCAAGGAAGATATTATTCGCAATAAAAGCGGCGAGGCATTTTCGCCTGATTTTATCGAGACGCGTCTTAAATTCAGTCCATATATTAAAGAAGCCGTTACCTTCGGTGAAGCTCGCCCCTATATCACGGCCATGATTAATATTGATCTGGGCAATGTTGGCAACTGGGCGGAGGACAGAATGATCCCGTACACAACATACATGGATCTTTCCCAGCAACAGGCAGTAGAGGAATTGATTCTCAAAGAAGTTATAACGGTAAATGAACAGCTTCCCGAAGTAATGAAGATAAAAAAAATTGTTCTGCTGTATAAATTACTGGATGCGGATGACGAAGAGCTTACACGTACCGGTAAAGTGCGCCGCCGCTTTGTTTACGGCTTGTATCTGAAGATAATTGAGGCTATGTACAATAATCAGAAGAATGTTGAGGTTACCGGCAAGGTAAAGTATCGCGATGGAAGAATAGGCGAAATAGAAACAACGATCAATATTATTAATGTGAGTTAGGAATTTATAAATGGAATTTTTTCTGCAATTATTAGTCAACGGCGTTTGCGTGGGGCTGCTCTACGGTATTTCCGCGATGGGCTTTGTCATGATTTTTAAATCATCGAGTGTATTGAATTTCGCCCATGGAGAACTGCTGGCATTGGGAGCTTTCTTTTTTCTTTCGCTAGTTACCTGGGCGCAATTGCCAGTTTTCGTCGCTTTTATTCTTACCCTTATCGGTTGCTTTATTCTTGGATTCCTAATTGAGAGATTTTTTCTGCGTCCGTTAATCGGCGAAAAACTTATTTTTGTTATTATGCTGACAGTAGGACTGGCCGCCATGTTCAAAGGCCTGATTCTTCTGATCTGGGGCGGTAATTTATATACCTATCCGGAATTCCTGCCCCCGACAATGGGGCTGCAATTTGGTGCCATCTATATAGCACCGGTTTATTCGGCCACGCTGGTCATCAGCGTTATTTTTCTTGTTCTGTTCGGGTTATTCTTTAAAAAATCAGCCCAGGGGATTTATATGCGCTCAGTTGCCGATAATCAGAAAGCGGCGCTATCGCTGGGTGTTCATGTGCGACGAGTATTCGCGCTTTCCTGGGCGATTGCCGCGCTTGTCGCTTCCATGAGCGGCATTGTTCTCGGAATTATCAACGGCGTCAATGTTCATGATTTGAGTTCCATCGGCCTTAAAGTTTTCCCTGTGGTTATTTTGGGGGGGCTGGACAGCATCGGCGGCGCGATTATCGGCGGAATTATCATCGGGCTTCTGGAGACATTTACAGGCGGTTACCTGTCGCCATCGTTGCGTGACGTTGTTCCTTATATTGTTCTTGTATTTATTTTGATGGTCAAGCCATACGGTTTGTTTGGCCTGGTGGAAATTGAAAGAGTTTAGGAAATAAATAAAATGAAAAAATTATCTTTTCATCCCTGCGGTAATTATCGTGAGACTTACAAGCAGGAATTAAATATTTTCGAAACCGATTTCGGCAGGCTTTGGCTGTTTGTTTTTCTGGCAATGCTTTTCTTTGTCGCTCCTTTTGTTTTAAGTCCATACATGCTCTATATTCTGAATACAATCGGTATCGCGGCCATTGCCGCCATCGGTCTTAATATTTTGATCGGTTACACCGGGCAGATTTCTCTGGGACACGGCGCCTTCTTTGGCGTGGGGGCTTACGCTGCGGCGATTCTGGCTACAAGACTGGGAGTGGGATTTTACGTAGCAATTCCTGCGGCGGGTATTATTACCGCTCTCATCGGTATGATTTTTGGTATACCTTCAGGAAGATTGAAAGGTCTTTATCTGACAATAGCCACACTGGCCGGACAATTTATCATTGAGTACGTTTTGATACAGTGGGACAGTCTAACTAAAGGCACAATGGGAATTACTCTTCCTTCGCCGCAAATCATGAATTGGCAGATAGCGGGAGACAAAGCTTTTTTCTTCCTGATTTTCGTGAGCCTTGTTTTGATGACCTGGTTTGCGGTAAATATAATCAGGAGCAAATACGGGCGGGCTTTTATAGCCATCCGTGATAATGACCGTGCCGCAGAAGGTATGGGTATCCCGATTTTCAAATACAAACTACTTTCGTTCGGCATCAGTTCTTTTTACGCGGGATTTGCCGGAGCCCTTTGGGCTTATTATATGGTGAGCATTACAACGGAACCTTTTAACCTGGGGCTTTCCGTTGAATATATAGCCATGGTAATTATCGGCGGCATGGGCAATATTCCCGGCGCGATTTTTGGAGCTACCTTTATTACACTGCTGAATGAATTTTTACGATTTTTCACCGGTGTGTTAATGAATGTTCCTGCAATAGCCAGTTGGGGTTTAAACATGGCTCCGCTGCGCGAATTTGTTTTTGGTCTGGCGATTGTGTTATTTATATTAATAGAACCGAAGGGCTTGGCTGAAATCTGGCGAATAATTCGTTCCAGTTTCCGGCTCTGGCCGTTTTCGTATTGATAAAGTGAGAGCTTTGCGTAACTATTTTTTAGTCATTCCGGTGAAAACCGGAATCCAGAAAATAATTGAAAATACTGGATACCGGCCTGCGCCGGTATGACAAAATTAATGAATTGATCTGGTTGTTGAAAGGTCTCAAGGTGTGTATATGGGCGATATTCTTCTACAACTTAATAATATATCTGTTGTATATTCAGATGTTATACAGGTATTAAAAGGTGTTTCTTTAAGTGTGGAAAAGGGCCATATCGTGTCTCTTTTGGGTAGTAACGGTGCCGGTAAAACAACCACGCTCAAAGCCATATCAGGGTTGCTGAAACCGGAAAACGGTGAAGTAACAGAAGGAACAATAATCTACAACGGAGTCAACATTCAGAATCAGGCGCCGGAATTCATTACCCGTCAGGGCATCATTCAGGTTCTTGAAGGTCGCCAGCCTTTTAAATATCTCACAATTGAAGAGAACCTGCGCGTGGGCACCGCCACCAGATTCGGGAAACCCTACAAACAGGATTTGGAGCTTGTTTACAATTATTTTCCCGCTCTGGTTCAAAGAAGAAAAGCACTGGCCGGATATTGCAGCGGCGGTGAATTGCAGATGCTGGTAATCGGCCGCGCTTTAATGGCGCATCCGCAACTTTTATTACTTGACGAACCTTCACTGGGATTGGCGCCTTTGGTTGTGCAGGAAATATTTCGCATCATCAAAAAAATTAACGAAGAACAACAAGCGACAATCATACTTGTGGAACAAAATGCCCGGATGGCCCTGCAGGTCGCTCATTACGGGTACGTTATGGAAAACGGTAAAGTCATGATGGAAGGGACTTCCAAAGAATTATCCGACAATCCCGATATAAAGGAATTCTATCTGGGCATGGCCGCATCGGGAATCGCGAAATCTTACAAAGACGTGAAGTCGTATCGACGCCGCAAACGCTGGCTCTGATACCCTTTCGCTTGGAAGATGCCGCCTAATTGGCGACACTTCCCGGTAAGGAAGAAGTCATTTTCTATTGTGCGCCCTTCGGTTGCACATCCGGTCAAAGGATAACGAGGCGGCAAGGAGGAGGCTCCGCAGGCGTATATGAAAATACGTTGAGGAAGACGACGATCCCGCATACGCGGGACAGGCTCCGCCAACAAAGTTAGCCAAAGAAAGCAAAAGGGTATGGGAAGGAAATATATGAATCAACTATTTGATAAAAAAGAATCGTGGGGGAAGAGGAAGAGAAAAAGCCAGCAGGATAAGGCGTTGGTGGAGATGGTCAAGCTCGGGTACGAAAAATCGGCGCGTGTAAAAAAGATGCTGGATGCTAATAATATCAATCCTGCCAATATTAAATCGCGCGAGGATTTGGAGTGTCTGCCGGTTACATCGCGGGAGAAATTAGTCGAAATGGAACAGCAGAATCCGCCTTATGCCGGGCTGGAAAATCCGGATATTCCCATCGACAGAATTTTTACCTCTCCAGGGCCGGTTTATGAACCGCATCTTTCAGAAACAGATTATTTGTGGGCAAGGGCTTTTTTTGCGGCGGGTATTGGTCCAAAAGATATCGCGCTCAATGCCTTTTCGTATCACCTGGTTGCAGCAGGACTGACATTTCATAATGGCCTGCGCCGAGTCGGCGCTACAGTAGTTCCCTCCGGTGCTTCTTCTTCTCAAGTGCAGGTGCAGTTAATAAAAGATTTGAAAGTTACTTCTTACGTGGGCACACCAAGCTTTTTGAAGGCCATTATTGATAAGTCTAAGGAAATGGGTTTCGATTTCAAAAGGGATTTCCTGGTGAAAAAAGCCTGTTTTGCCGCCGAGACACTGCTACCGGATTTGCGCCGCTCTTTCGAAAATGATTACGGCATTGACACTTATCAAATGTATGGAGCAACTGAAGTAGGCGATGTTGCCTATGAATGTTCTGAGAAAAAAGGATGGCATATCTGTGAAGAGACCATCGTGGAAATCGTTGATCCGGCAACCGGTAAAAATGTTCGTGATGGCGAGTTGGGTGAAGTGGTGGTCACGAGACTCAACAACATTTTCTTTTTACTGCGTTTCGGAACAGGGGATTTGTCGCGTTTGATTACAAAAGCTTGTCCCTGTGGACGTACTTCATATCGCCTGGCAGGAATCGCTGGCAGGGTAGGGGATGCTGTGAAAGTTCGCGGATTGTTTGTCGCTCCCAGCCAGATCAAAATGCTTCAGGCGAAATTTAATAATCTTCCTCTACAGGTGGTCGTCAGTCGAACAGGTCATGAAGATGTGCTGAAATTGCGGATTGAAAAGATCTCGCCGGAAATCGGCAGCGCTTCCTGGGGGGAAAATTTCAAAAAAGTATTTCGCGAAATCTGCACGGTGGGAATCAATACTCTGGAATACATAGAAGCCGGAGCAATCAAACCGGAGGAGAAGTTGATTGTTGATCAGAGAAAGTGGTAACAAGATAACAAAAAACCGTCACACCGGCGAAGGCCGGTGTCCATAATCTTATAAGTTATAATACTGGATTTGCCCTAAAGGGCACTTCGCCTGCTTTCGCCGGAATGACAAATTAAAATACTTGTAGAAATTTTCATTTATTAATCAGCTTTTTCCCTGATTGATAACTGTCGATCATGGAAAACATCCAAAGTAACAGCATGAAAAACAAAAGAGGAAGAATATAATCCAGATTTAACTCCGCTAGAGATTTGATTGCTAATCTTACAACAGCTTCAAAAGTAACCGTTCCCTTTTTAAAGGGTGTGATTTTTAAAATATCTCTGGTTGTTTGAATTACATACCACAAAATAGATGAAGTTCCGGCCATGACGGCCGAAATTATTAAGATGCCTTTTTTGTATTGCTTTAAATAAATCTGTCCCCATCCGGGGAATAAAAGGGCGTTAAACAATAATGCTTTGGTAGCAGTCTTCATAGAGCTATCTTCAGCCCCTTTTTTCAGGAAATAACATCAACATCTTTAATTTTCAGTTGAATATCCGAAGAGCCGTTCCAGTCATTGATCTGCGGTGTGAAGACTATATCAAGACTGGATCCGTTAATCGCAGGCAAATGTTCACCCATATAAAACCAAATGGACCCGTGGGATATACCATCGCGATTGAGCCACATTTTCAGATGGTTATTGCCGACAACGATAGGTGCGGAAACTTTGATATTGTGAGCGTAAAGCACTGGTTCAGGATTATTGCTGCCAAATGGCGCAAGCATTTCCATCTGGTTCATTAAATTCAGATTAATATCTGTGAGTTGGCATTCCGCATCGATTATAGTTTGAGAAAGAAGTTCCGGAAGTTGAACACTGTTGGAAATTATTTCATCCAAATGAAAGGTAAATTGTTCAATGTTTTCTTCCTTGATGGAGAAGCCGGCGGCATAACAATGCCCGCCATAGGAAAGTAAAAGAGGGGCGCACTGTTGAATGCCTTTGTAAATATTGAAACCGGAAATACTTCTTCCTGAGCCTTTGCCTATACCATTGTTTAAGCTGATGACAAATGCCGGACGATTGAAAAGATCAACGAGTTGTGAAGCTACAGTGCCGATAAT
Organism: Deltaproteobacteria bacterium HGW-Deltaproteobacteria-2; assembly: GCA_002840505.1. NCBI lineage: Bacteria > Deltaproteobacteria > Deltaproteobacteria bacterium HGW-Deltaproteobacteria-2. Next base: position 134,436 of record PHBC01000002.1, read on the forward strand.
TCCCGGATGCCATTTATCAGATGTAAAAACAAGAGCATTTCTTTTACCGAGACTCTGGTTAGCTCTTATTTTTTCAAGAATTTCATTTATAATTTCTTTGCCCATAAATTGACGTTGCCGGTTATAGGAATCAAGCTTTTTGGCCAGTAATCGGGCTTCTTCCATATTATTAGTCAAGAGTAATTCCACGGCATCCAGAGGAGAAGCAATGCGTCCGGCGGCATTAATACGGGGAATAAGAGAAAAAGAAGCTTTGAAAGAATCTATGTTCTGATTATCAACACCGCTGACTTCTTTGAGAGCTTTGATTCCCGGTCGCAGACCTTCAGTAATTAATTCGAGCCCGATTTTGGAAAAAATCCTGTTTTCGTCAACAAGAGGTGCGATATCGCCAATGGTCCCCAGAGCAACAATATCCAGATATTCTTTTAAATTAGGATAATCGTTGTTTTTCCAGAATCCCTCTTTGTTTAATGTGCCGCGTAAAGCAATAAGAAAGTTAAAAGCAATGCCCACACCGGCGAGCCCTTTGAACGGGAACGTACAATCTTCACGATTCGGATTTATAGAGGCTATAGCAGAAGGGAGCGGACCTGATATTGCGTGATGATCCAATACAATCGTATCAATGCCCAGTGATCGGGCATAAGCAATTTGTTCCAGGTCGGAAATACCGCAATCAACGGAGATGATTAATTTGACATTATTATTTTTGAATTTGTCAATGGCTGGTATGTTTAAACCATAACCTTCCTGTACCCTGTCGGGGATATAATAATTTACATTAGGTGTTATTTCTCTGATAAACTTGAAAAGAATAACAACAGAAGTTATTCCGTCAGCGTCATAATCCCCGTATATAATTATCTCTTCGTGATCATAAATCGCCTTTAATAAACGTGAAATGCCCTTTTTCATATCTTTCATTAAAAAAGGACTGTGCAGATTATTAAGGGAAGGGTAGAGGTAATTACGAACTACTTCCTTATCCTGAAAGCCTCTATTGACCAGAATTTGAGATATAATCGGGTGAATCCCGAATTCTTTACTGAATAGATTTTTTATATTTTTATCGCCGGATTCTATTATTTTCCATTTTGTTACCGGTAATCGTCTAGTTGTCGTCATTGTATGTGGTACTTCTTATTTACTTTCTTTATTTTTTATCATATCAACGTAGCGTTTTATGTCAAGCATTTGCTATTTCTTTTCGAAAATAATGTTTTTTATTGATGATTCATGTTTTTGTAATTCAAGAGCATATTTTTTAAAATCATTAATATTCTCCACTTTAACAGTTTGTTCCATGTTTTCTGATTCAAGATGGACATCAAAAGTGGATCTTTTGAAACTGTATTTTTCAGTTCTGTATTTAAACGGTTTTTTGAACGTAAAGTCAGACGGCAATCTTTTTATTTTAAAACCTGACGGAAATTTATAGGAATAGTTTTCTATCGAGAAAAATGACTTTTTTAAGCTAATCGGATATTGGCGATCATTTGTAGCGGTTATATCCCGGTAAGAATCAAAAGTAATAATATTGGACAAGACCATTGTTTCTTCATCCAATTTTTGCGCCAGATTCTTTATATTTCCCGAAAGTTTGATTACAAATGGTCTTTGAGTGTCTGTAAAACTGCTTATATTAAAATCCTTAACTTCAATTCCGCGTTCTTCATAAAATTTTTTTCTTTGTTCCGGTGGAGAATATTTAAAAGAGTACCTGACAGATTCAGCAGCTTTTCCAAAATATGTCTGAGTATAATCAATAGTCGCATTTCCTTCCTGGTTAATATTGTATTTTATATCTACATTATAATAATCTTTTTTCCTGTCCAAATCCGGAGTTTTAATAAAGCGATAAGAGCCGTCGTCATTAATCAGAAAAACGTTAGTGGAAATAAGAAAAGGGGTCGAATTATAAGCGGCGGTTTCATTCGTGGCATCCAGCCAGAAATATTTTTTGGAAGATGGAATAACCGCGATGACATGATTAAAAGCATTTAATGAAGGCGTGGATTCATCAAAATATTTGCCGTTAGCTGGAACAAGAGCAGGTTTTCCTTCAATGCCGGCTATTTTAAGCATAGTCAGTAAAAGAACTGTTTTATCTTTGCAATCGCCATATCTTTTTTGGAATATTTCGGATGCCTTATGAGGCTTATGGGTATGAGGGCCCAGTAAAACAGCAATATATCTGATGTTTTGAGAAACAAAATTAAAAATAGTATCGATCTTTTCTTCATCGGTATTTTTACCGGAAATAAGTTGCCTGGTAAAATTATCCAATTCATTATCGGATTGCATCTGTTCCTTAATAAGTTTTATATACCAATTGGAAATGATGTCCCAACTGTTGAGCGTCCAAAAAGAAATCTGAGGGAAGATATCGCTGTCATAAAAAGAAGGCATCCTGGATTCCGGAATTATTTCTTTTTGCTTAGTATTATCAAAAATATACCTTTTTCTGCTGCCGTCGGAAATGATTTGAGGTGCAAGAGTTGTCTGAAATATCTTGTATTTTAATTCGATATTGGACGGTAATACTATTTCCAATATGTCTTTTTCTATGGGGAAAATATTGCGGAAGAAAAAGATGTCGTAGTAGTCGAAGGATAAAACAGGTTTTAAATTTTCTATTTCGTAAGCGTATTCAATTATGCAGCCATCTTCCACTGCCGGGATGGTAAATCGCTTTACTTTAATGTCGGTGTAAAATTCATAACCTTCATACTCTGAAGAATCGATAATGTCTTTACTGTCTAGAGTAACAATCTTTCCATCAGGTTTGATGGTATTGGCAAAAAGAACTTTAGCTTTTTGATATCCTTCGCGGTAGGATATAGAACGTGACGCAAAACTGCGTCCACGCTCATTAAATATTTTAATACGCATTAAATTCTTGTTGATACTGGTACCGTCGGTGAAAAATTCTATATAGCTATAGGAATATAAGACATCTACTCCGGCGTTGGGATGTGCTTCGGCTTTTGGCGCCTGATTTAAAAACGTATTTATATCACCATCGTCGGTTATGCTTCTAATATTGGAGTTAATGGCAGAACAGGATAAAATGAATAATGATAAAAAGATAAGTATGATCTTAGGTGTGTGCATGATTTGCTCCGATTTTATTTTGATTGATCATACAGTCTTTATATTCCGGCGTCAATTGGTCATTGATTCTTGATCTTTGAGTTGATCAATGATAAATATAAAATCAAAAAATGATAAGAAAATATTTAAAATTAATGCGAAAAGATATTTCCTTAATCCAATTTATTATTGAAGGATATGAGGGAATGGCCACGGTAACAACAATTGATCCTCACGCTGCAATAATCCAAGTTTCTATTATCCCGGATTTTATTTTAGAGATGGGTGATATAATTAACGATCTGAAAAATAAATATAAAATGGAAGAAGTTGCTGATTATCAGACAAAATAATAAACAATTTTGGCAGGCAAATTTATATGTTCATGTTAACTCACACTTATTTCTTGCAGAAATTTTTAGCTGCGGCAGATTTACAAAATATTGACCTGGATATTTATGTTTATAACATTGTCCCTGATTTATTAACAATTCATCCGCAAATTAATTCCGATAAAACTCATAATATCCGAAGAACTTTACAAATACCGGCCCAATACTCACGATCGGCTTACGTTATGTTTCATCTTCTGGTAGATGATCTCTCCCATTATGGATATATTAGCTCCGATTCTCACAAAGCATTCGACTCTAACTCTCAAGGCTATTCTTATCTAAAAGGCAAATATTTGATTAATTCCATCTTGGACCTGCACAGAATGATCAAAAAAGAAATTTCTTATGAGGAGGCGATTTATCAATCACATTTGATTATCGAGATGAGCTATGATCTTGTTATTTTAAATCAGATTAATTCATTTAGAACTATTGATCTATTAGCGGAAGCCATAGATTTCACTGCAAAAAACAAAATGGATCAATTCGTTGCCACAATCAATTGGTTATATGGCGTGGGGAAAAATGAAATTAATGAAGTAATGAGAAATGCATCCATCTATATTACTAAAGATAGATTGGAGGAAATCATGAATATTGAAAGCCGAATTCATCTTTACAAAGATAAATTCGGCCTGAAAAGCGATGATCAACTATTTTATGATGGTCTTAAAAATTTATTTCAGCACGCTAGAGATTTAATTGATGATGAAGAATTATTTTTTCAAGAAACCGTTCAGACTATAAAAAATTATAGTTGGCTTCCAACTTTTATATAGCTTTTTTTACAAATCCGGAGCGAATACAACGAGTGCAGACTTTTACTCTCTTTATCGATCCGGTTTTTTCATCAACACAGCGTAATTTTTGAAGATTTGGATACCACACCGCTGCCGTTTTATTATTAGCATGGCTCACCAAGTTGCCAACAGACGGCTTTTTACCGCATACTTCACAAACACGAGACATTTGAATATCCTCCTAAAATTGTGCGTCGTACCTAAACCATAAGTCAATATTTTGCAAGCATTTTTTCGTTAATATTCTAAATTAAAGGGATTTGTATTTATAAAAATAAATATTGTCGGGAATAATCATGAACAGACAATATTAAACAATTGATATTATTAACAGTATTTATGATTTTGTTAATTTTTCATTGAAACCGGTTGTCCGGTGGTTTCTAGAACTCTGAACCAGATATCGCTCTGCGGATCGATTTTTCTCCCGGAAGTGACCACACCAAGGGGAAGATGAACGTATTCATCTTTCATTAGAGCAACCAGAATACCGGTTTTACCGGCCATTCCAGCGTGCACCGAGTACTGACCCAGCATATTGCAATAAATATCGTCTGAAGTATTGGAGGGAACAGAACGAATAAGATAACTTGGTTCAATGTATTTTAAATTAATTTCCAAATTGATTTTATTGAAGTAATCGTTAATCGCATTTTTTAAAAATAGTCCTATATCAAGCAAACGGATATTTCCTGAAGGATCTTTTTCCAAAGCAAGTTCGTTTTCTCTTAAGAGGTTTTGCCCCGCTCCTTCCGCGACGAGAATAACGGCGTGTCCTCTGGTTTTTATGCGTTTTCTTAGTATTGTTAAAAATCCTTTTTTACCTTCCATGTCAAAAGGCACTTCCGGAATTAAAACAAAGTTGGTGTCATTTTGCGCCAGAGCCGCATAGGCGGCTATGTGACCGGAATTACGTCCCATAATTTTGATCAGTCCAATCCCATTGAAGGCTCCCCTGGCTTCCACATGGGCACTTCTTATGGCTTCCGCCGCTTTTTCTATGGCTGTATCGAAACCGAATGATTTCTGAATCAAATTAAGATCGTTATCAATAGTTTTGGGAATGCAGACAATGGAAATTTTCAGATTTCTTTTATTTACTTCAGTTGTTATTTTTTCAGCCGCCCTGATTGTTCCATCACCGCCAATGCAAAAAAGAATATTGATTCTTAATCGGTTAAGATAATCCACCATCACATTAACGTCCTGTGGGCCACGGGACGTGGAAAGGATGCTTCCTCCTATGCTGGTTATATCTTTTACCAATTCCGGAGAAAGTTTGACTAACTCATGCCCTAAATGAGGATTCAACCCCCGCAGGCCATACCTGATGCCGATTATATCTTTAACATTGTAACTGAAGAAGAGAGCTGTTGTAATTGATCTGATGACATCATTAATACCCGGACAAAGACCGCCGCAGGTAACAATTGCCGCTCTCGTTTGTGAAGGATTAAAAAATATCTTATCACGTGGTCCTGCAAGTTCCACGGAAAGAGGTTGACCTTTCTTGTCGGCGAAGGAAAGATAATTATCTAAAAGAGAATTGAACAATAATCTTTTATTGTCATCTGTGAAATTATTTATTGCCAGAGGAGATTTAATTAATCTTTCCCCAAGATTATCAATTGAAAAATCGTATTTCATAAATCACTTTCTTTTGTCTGTTACAAAGTTTGCGGCATTTATGCCGGAAATTATTTCTCCCTCGAAGCCGGCGTCTGCTAATAATGACGCACCGGTAAGATAAATGTTGTCAAATTTAGTTTTATTACTTTTTGCTGCAAAACCGGTAATGAAAGAATTTCGTAATTGATATTTAGGATTAACAATATCGCGTTGTTTTCTGGAAATATTTATAGATTCTTTTATATCGAAAATTTCAATATTTTCTTTTAAAAAAGGCAGAAAATATTCGAGGCGCTCAATTATTGATCGTGAATTTGCCGTTAAGTTCTCGCTGGACCAAATCATTTGATCATCATGAAGGAAAACAGTTGCTGATAAAGAACTTTTTGCCAAAGAGGTAGTTTTTTCATCATCTGACGAGCTCAGTTCCAAAATAATCAGATTATCGTCATAGAGGTCTTTATTTACATCAGAAATTACAGCAACATGCCTGGCCATTTTTTCAGACACAGATTTCTGGCGAATTCCCAGATGAATTGTAAAAGGATAATAAGGAACTTTAATCGGTCTGATCAAATCATCCAGATTAATTTGATTTTTACGATCAAAGAGCATGTTCATTTTCTGCCATTTCGTACTGACAATTAAGTTATCAGCTGAAATCTTTGAGGCAACACCATTTTTATCAGTAAAATTTACTTCGATTAATTTATCTTTTTTAATAGACGATATTTCGCAATTATTAAGATACGAACCGTTGGTGGACTCCAACTCCTTTAATAAAGAATTTAAAATTGTTTGCTTGCCTTGTGAAAAATAATAAACGCCGCGCAGAGGCGCGGAGAGTTGAAAATGTGAAAAAATAGAATCTTGATCTTTTATTCTGAAGGAAAGCAACGCCTGCTGTGCTTCCATGACTTTTCTGAAAGAAATATTTCCTGAACAAGTCCACTTAAATTTAATATTATCAAATTTATATTTGATTAAATGTGGTATCAGCTTTAAAAATTCAAAGTAGTCTTTTACACTTTTAAGTTGAATAGACGGGTGATTATGAACCCATGTACTTAAGATATCAGAATTTTTTACAACAGCATCGTAAAAGGAACGAATTTCCCCGGCCAGTTGCGGGAATTCTCTAATTATTTCTTGAATCAGTAATTCTTTATCGTTGAAAAAATCCAGTCGATGTTCAGGCAGGATTATTTGATAAGCAGGGTTTAATAAAGAACTTTTTTCTTCAATTGGGAAAATTCCCGCCTCAGCAAGAAGTGAAAGACATATTTGATTTTCGCCAAAACCGGTTAAAGGCGTGGGATCGACATTGAAAGGAAAACCTCCAATTAAACAAGACTCTCCTATGCCATTTTCTGCCAGCAAAACTGTATTGATGTTTTGGCGGGATGCAACTGCAGCGGCAACATGGGACGAAAGATCATCACCTATGACAATTAAATCGTACATAAATTAATTTATTTCCCCATTAATAAAATAATACAGGTGATATCAATCCAAACTAAAAGATGTTTATTCTTGGGCTTTGATTCGTACCTTGCGTCCTTTTATTTCTATCTTGCCATCTGCAAAAAGTTGGATTGCTTGAGGATAAATCATGTGCTCTTTCTTTAATATTCTCGCGGCTAATGTTTCTTCGGTATCATCATCAAAAACCTGTACAGCGCTTTGAATTATGATCGGTCCGGTATCCACGCCTTCATCAACAAAATGGACTGTACAGCCGGATATTTTGACACCGTATTCCACAGCCTGTTTCTGTCCGTGAATTCCTGGAAAAGATGGCAGGAGGGCAGGGTGAATGTTCATTATTTTATGAGAAAAAGCTTTCAAAAACGCAGGAGTAAGAATACGCATAAAGCCGGCTAAAATAACAAGATCAACATTATTGCTTTTTAAAATATTTATTAATTCTAAATCAAAGTCTTCTTTGTTTTTAAAGTTTGTGTGTTTTAAAATAACAACGGGTATGCCGTGTTTTTTTGCTCTGATGATACCGTATGCATCGGGATTATTACTGATAACAATTTTAATAATTGCTCTTAAGGATCCTTTTTCAATGTGATCTATAATAGATTGCAAATTGGAACCATTGCCGGAAATCAGAACTCCCAATTTCAATAAATCAGCCATGTTTTTAATCCTAATTTTCAGAAAGACAAACCTGCTCTTGTTTGTCTTCTTTTTTTTCTACAACACCTATCAGATAAGCTTTTTCGCCCAGCATTTCCAAACGATGAAGAACTTCCTCGCATTCTTTTTCTGCAACGATGATCATCATTCCAATGCCCATGTTGAAGACACGAAACATTTCTTTTTCTTCAACATCGCCTATTTCCTGAATAACATGGAAGATAGGAGGTATTTCCCAACTGCCTTTTTTAATCACTGATCGGCAGGATTGAGGGATTATCCTGGGAATATTGTCGTAAAATCCGCCGCCGGTTATATGGACAAGACCTTTGACATTGAAACTCTTAAAAAGATTCAGGAGAGGTTTAACATAAATTCGTGTTGGTTCCAGCATCTCCAGACCAATTGTATTTTTCAGACCGGTAACTTTATCGTTAACACTTAAATTCCCTTTTTCCAGAAGAACTTTTCGGGCTAAAGAAAAGCCGTTACTATGTAAACCGCTGGAAGCGAGTCCGATCAGCCGGTCATTTACACTAACTGTGGATCCGTTAATTAATTTATCCATTTCCACCACGCCAACGCAAAAGCCGGCAAGGTCATATTCTCCGGATTTATAAAAACCGGGCATCTCAGCTGTTTCGCCGCCCAAGAGTGTGCATCCGGCCTGCCTGCATCCCTCAGTTATTCCTTCAATAATTTTTACACTTTTTTCTAATTCTATTTTCCCCGTAGAGAGATAATCGAGGAAAAATAGAGGCTCCGCGCCCTGAACAACTACATCGTTTACCGACATGGCTACCAGATCTATGCCAATGGTATCGTGCTTGTCCAGTAATTGGGCAATTCGAAGTTTAGTGCCTACGCCATCGGTGGAAGAAACCAGCAAAGGATTTTTATAATTGATAGGATTAAGATGAAAAAGACCGCCAAAACCGCCGATACCTGAAACAACTTCTTTGCGTGCGGTTGTTTTTATTGCTGGTTTAATGCGTTCTACAAATTCGTTAGCAGTATCAATATCCACGCCTGCATCTTTATAGGTAGTTTTATTTGTCATGTCGCCCCTGTATGAAATAGATTATTTATATAAAGTGTGTTAATTTGTGTAACGTAAATCAGTTTTTAAGTCAATCATTCCTTGTGGAGACTTAAATGGATTCAATAAGAGAGATTTTGCACAAAATAGAAAACCCTTTGATTTTTGGATCCAAGGATAATTATAAAAATCTTCCTCACATTAAAGATTTGGGCAAATCCCTTCTAAATTTATTATCATTGCTGAAAAGTTCGTTAACGTCCGTCGCAGATGCTGATTTTTTGCGTCACACGGAAGAATTACTGGTAATATTTTCTGATTACGACTGGCAGGAAATGGAATTAAAAAAAATTAAAATTGAAAGTGCTATGGTTGTATTAGACAAAATGAAAATTGCTATTAATTCGTCAAAAGCATACGAAACTATTCATCCTCCAGACCAACAGACAATTCAAAGAATATCAGATTTGAAAGAAGCTTTGGCAAAGCTTAACCTGCCGGTTCAATACTTAAAGGGTGTCGGACCGAAAATGGCCGACAGATTTGCCGCCAAAAAAATTACTAATGTCGAAGATCTCCTGTTATTTTTACCGAGAACTTATGAAGACAGACGGGAAATTAAAAAAATAAATCGTCTGGAAGTAGAAAAAAATCAGAGCGCAGTTGGTAGTGTAACATCAGCGCAGTATCATTATTATGGCAGAAAAAAAATACTGGAAATCGTTATCAGCGATGGAACGGCAAATCTTACTGCGAAATGGTTTAAAGGGCAAATGTCTTATCTGCTTGGAATTTTCAAAAAGGGAACAAAAGTAATATTTACGGGAGATGTGAGGCCCGATTATAGCGGCAAGTCAATGATTCATCCTGATTATGAAATACTGGATGATAAAGACGAAGATAATCTTTTAAACTTTAAAAGAATAGTACCGATTTATTCGGAGACGGAAGGGCTAAATCAGAAATATTTTCGCAAGGTGATGAGCTTCGCGCTGGAAAATTATTCACGTTATGTGACTTCACCGATACCCTATAATATCTGCGAGAAGCGCAATCTGTCCAATATTCATGAAGCGCTGTTGTCAGTTCATTTCCCCAGCAACAATGAATCACCGGAAATATTTATGTCTTTTCAATCGGAGGCCCACCGACGTTTAATCTATGATGAGTTTTTCTTTTTTCAACTGGGCATGGCAGTCAAGAAAAAAGGACGGATTATCGATGCCGGTATTAAATTCAATATCGATGGAAATTATTTAAAAAGATTTCTGGCGCTGCTGCCTTTTAAATTGACGACTGCTCAGGAAAGGGTAATTAATGAAATAAGAGCTGATATGGCCAAAGAAACAGCGATGCATAGACTTCTGCAAGGCGATGTCGGCAGCGGGAAAACTATTGTCTCAATGGCAGCGATGATTACAGCCTGTGAAAACTCTTATCAGGCGGCAATTATGGCGCCTACTGAAATTCTGGCTAAGCAGCATTTTGAAACCATCAATACATGGGTGGGACAATTAGGTTTAAAGGCAGTATTACTAACCGGAGGCATGACAAATTCGGTAAGGAACGAAGTAATTAGTCAGATTCAAAACGGTAAAGCCAACATTATCATTGGCACCCACGCTTTAATTCAGGAAGATGTCGATTTTCATAAATTGGGAATGGTTGTTATAGACGAACAACATCGTTTCGGCGTTATGCAGAGGGCAACACTGCGCGCCAAGGGAATCAATGCCGATGTTCTGGTTATGACAGCGACGCCGATTCCAAGGACACTGGCCATGACTGTTTACGGTGATCTGGATATTTCTGTAATTGATGAAATGCCTCCCGGTAAAAAGCCGGTACGGACTATACTGGTATCGGAAGGGAAGAGAGACAAAGTTTATCATGCGATCAGAGCAGAACTGGAAAAAGACCATCAGGTGTTCATCATTTATCCTTTAGTTGAACAATCGGAAATTCTTGATTTAAAAGACGCCACCAATATGGCTGCCCACCTTCAGAAAGATATATTCCCTGATGCTCATGTGGGATTAATCCACGGCAAAATGAAAGATAAAGAAAAAGATAAAATAATGCGGGAATTCCTGGAAAATAAAATACACATTCTTGTTTCCACGACAGTAATTGAAGTGGGTATTGATGTGCCGAGAGCATCTTTGATGGTAATAGAACATGCCGAGCGTTTCGGTTTGTCGCAACTGCATCAACTGCGCGGCAGGGTAGGGCGGCGGGATATTCCGTCGAGCTGTATTCTACTTGCTGATTATAAATGTTCGGCGGATGCCCGTAAAAGATTAAAGGTGATGGAAAAAACAACGGATGGTTTTGCTATAGCCGAAGAAGATCTGGCTATACGCGGCCCAGGAGACTTTCTGGGAACGAGACAATCCGGCTTACCCGATTTTCGTATAGCCAGCATCATTCGTGATGCGCGAATTTTAAATGATGCTAAAGAGGATGCGTTTCAATTAGCTGAAAGAGACCCTTTTCTAGAGAAACCGGAACATATAATTTTAAAAGAAGTATTGCTTTGGAAATGGCAGGGAAAGCTGGATTTAGCCAGAACCGGATAAAAAATGAGGGTGATTAAAATACCACCCTCATTTTAATTTTCTATATTTTTATTGTTTTGGCACCAATGTAAGCTTCTTCATGTAATGAGTTTTTATATTTTCCTCTTTAAATGGAAAAGCCTGATAACGTCCCTCGCGATAAGCAGTTATTCCGTCATCGTAATGAGGGCTTGAAGGATTGTCCGACTGCCCTGTGCTGTTGATACCGATAAGCGGCTCATCACTTCCGAAGTCCACGATAATGCGCATTTCCGGAATCAACCAAACATCAAAATCTTTGCCGGGATGATAAGCAGAAACGTTCAGAGTTGTATGATCGCCTGGTGCCGGGTAAGGACCTCTGTCAAAGTAATCGGAAAGAAGTTTGATGCCGGTCTTTGACACGAAGTCCATATAATCGGCAAGCAAAGTGCCGTCCGTCTTCCAATAATAGGTGTGAAGTTTACCCCATTGCCAGTCTTCTATATTATTCCCGCAGCGTTTTTCCAGAAGAGCCACGGCATCCATAACGGTTTGGGCAAGAATTTGACTTCTTTTTCCTTTCCAGAAGGGACTGTCTTTACAACGGTCGGTTAAATGATCATGTAGGGCTGAATATTTCATAAGAAATGTTTCCAGAAGAGATTGATACGCCTGGGACTCAGTGCCGCCGAGTTCGTCGGCAAAGAGATTTTTACTCAAAGAGAATAAAAAAGCGCCACAAAAAGCCGCCCCCGAGGAATCAACATGCATTTTTCCGTCGAAGTTTCGCAGCAGAACCATTGCTTTTTCGGCATTCGGGCTTTGTGAATCTTTCCAAAAGGCGGTCATTTCCTTCAAAGTCTCTTCATTCAATAGCGCAGTTTTAATTACTTCGATAAAAGGTGAATAAACATCAAGCTGCATCGCTTTGGCATTCTCTACCGTGTAATCTTTTGCTGCTTTCATCATCTGGTCTATGCGCTCGGCCCTGTCCGGATAATACCAGGAAGATGTAAGAATATGGGGAAAGTCAGCCGGAATCGTTCTATGATTGGCAGTGCCGATATATCCTTTTTCCGGATTTTTTAAGGATGGATGCAACGATGGATCGAGAAATCCTTTCCAGTCGTATTCTCCTGTCCAGCCCGGTGATGGGCAAAGTCCGCGGCCTTTTTTGCGCAAAGGATAACGACCCGTCACCTGCCAGGCGATGTCGTTTTTGTCGGCCATTACCAGATTTAAAGGAATGATGGAAGTATCCCGCGATGTATATTTCAGAATCTCATCAACAGATTTGGCGCGCATTATGCTGAAAAACGCGTCCATCGAACGGTCGGGTTCTCTTGCTGCCCAACTGAATGCAATACCCAACGTCTGGCTTACAGGCATGGGTACAAGATGATGTCGTGGTTGATCAGTAAGAATGTTGTTCAAAAGTATGCCGTGACGGGTTTCATAAAATGTTTTGGTAATAATATCTTTTTGACCTTTGACTATAAATTTTTCCTCACGGCTGATTGTTTTCTGCCATTTATCTTCGTAAAGATAATAAAGACCATCGGATTCCTGCTTAAGTTTTTCCAGAAAGATATCCTGATTATCAGCCATTACCATTGTCATGCCCACAGCAATATTGCCGTTATATCCGGCAATAATTCCCGGCACTCCGGCAATGGCGATGCCTGCGCCTTCGATGTCAGGACATTTAAGGTGCATCATATGCCAGATGGAAGGCATCGTGAGAGGCAGGTGAGTGTCATTAGCAAGAATAGGCTTGCCCGATTTGGTAAGTTTTCCGGATACTACCCAGTTGTTAGATGCCGCCGATGCAGGAATAACAATCTGGTTTACCCTGCTGGAAATTTGACGAAGTTTTTCAATATCCAGGGAAGCGGATTTCAAATCAAGTCCTTTTAATTTTTTCATTTCATCAAAAGGTAAAGGTTCATCGGGATAAATAGGAAACAGCCAGGCTAATTTATCAACATCGATTTGTTTGGCAATGTTCAGCATATCAATCTCTTCATGAAGATTTTGACCCAAACCAAGTGTCAAAACCACAAATACGTAGACACAATCAATTGGCTTCCAAGGTTCAGACTTATGTCCGGCCATTTTTAGTGTCATGGGAAGAGGTGCATTTGCCAGATAAGCATTAACACCGTTACTGTAGTTTTCCAGTATGTGGAGAATTTCCGGAGAAGCACTGCCGTATAAAGTTTCAGCCACTTGTTTAATATTTAATGCCCTCATGTAAATATCAATTTCCAGAGTGGCTTTGCCGATAAGTTCGGAAAGCCTGCCTTTGCCCACCATGCGAAATCCTTCCATTTGTGTAAAACGGTCATAAGCGCTTACATATCCCATGGCAAATAAGAGGTCGTCCATATTGGCGGCTTCAATCAATGGAATGCCCATATTGTCGCGTTTTACAGTGATTTTTTGTGATATGCCGGGAACAATCTGTTCTCCGTCCATCGGCGGCAGTGCTTTGCTGAAAGACATGTTAAGAATTGATGAACAGCCGCAGATTATAAGACAAAAGGCAATGATAAGAATTACAGATAATTTTAAACGGAAAAAATCGGCAAAAGAAAAGATTCTCATAACAACCCCCTTAATGTGGAAGATGAATGGTTCTTTAATATAGTTTATATATTTACAGTCAGATGTGCCCGTCAAGGTAAATATTCCGACCAGCAAGAAATAATAATACTGTATTAATATTTTCAACACTTGACTTAATAAAAGATGATATATAATTTTTAGCGAGAAAAATAAGTCAGGAGAAAGAAATTGAGAATAGGAATTATCGGCATAGGTGGGGTAGGCGGTTATTTCGGCGGCAAGCTGGCCAAAGCAAATGAAAAGTCCAGCGAACACGAAGTAATTTTTATCGCACGTGGTGAACATTTAAAGGCTATTCAAAGAAACGGATTACACTTATATACGAGGGGAGGGGATTATTTGGCATGGCCGAACATTGCCACGGATAATCCGGCGACAGCCGGACTGTTCGATATAGCTTTTTTCTGTACCAAAAGTTACTCGCTGGAAAATTCGGCACGGGAATTTATCTCTTGTTTTAATAATAAAACAATCGTGATTCCGCTTCTTAACGGTGTCAACGCTTCGGAAAGACTTCGGTCTGTATTGCCGCAGACACATATCATAAACGGTAGTGTCTACATCATTTCTCACATTGAAAAGCCAGGAGTTGTCAAACAGGAAGGAGGCGCTTGCAAACTGACATTCGGCACGGATGACTCAGAAACGGCGAAAAAATATTCATACATTCTTGATGTCTTATTGCAAGCAAAAATCAATGCCGTCTTAACCGATAAAATCTCAGAGGTATTATGGACAAAATACCTGCTGATGTGCCCCATCGGTTCTCTGACTTCTGCTACAGGTAAAACATACGGCGGTATATGGGAGGATCTTATACTTAGAAAAAAGGCAAGAAACATGATGCTGGAAGTAGTTGCTGTTGCCAAAGCTCATCATGTTAATTTAACAGAAGAAGCAGTGGATCAAGCGATGGAAATGGTCGCCGGTTTTGGTTACAACTCAAAAACATCCATGCAACTGGATAGAGAAAACGGCAGACAAACGGAAATTGATGCTTTGACCGCTTACCTCTGTAAAGCAGGTAAAGAATCAGGTGTGCCCACACCTCTGCATGATGAAATTTATGATCAATTGAAATAGTCACTGATTATTTACATGACGTAAGAGGAAGATAAAATGAAAAAAATTATTTTGGGGATATTAGTTATATCGTCCTTGTTTATTATTGCCTGTGCGGGAAATTTAAACAATGTTGCCGTTGAGCAGTTGGCAAAATCAACTAAAAGTTGGGATGGTAAACCTTTACCAGCTTATCCTAAGGGCCAGCCGGAAGTCACAATACTACGAATAAAGATTCCCGCCGGTGCTAAATTGGAAATTCATAATCATCCGGTAATAAATGCGGGAATTTTACTTAAAGGAAAGCTAACTGTAATAGCGGAAGACAACAAAACACTACGTCTCAAAGCTGGAGATTCCATTGTCGAGCTGGTCAATAAAAAACATTATGGAAAAAACGAGGGTATGGAAACGGCAGAGATTGTAGTTTTCTACGCAGGCACGGTTAATAAACCGATAACAATCAAATAAATAGTATACCGTTTTCTTTCTTTGGCTAACTTTGTTGGCATCGTCGTCGGCTTCCTCAACGTATGTATAATACGCCTCGTTGCCTCCTCCTTGCCGCCGCGTTATCCTTTGAAAGAAAACGGTATAAGCGCATAAAAAAATATTATAATTTATAAATCCTGCTATTTAATTCTTTAGATTTTGATCAGCTAAATCTTTAAATATAATTTATATTTAATTGACAAAACGACCGTATTTGTTATAGAAAAATCCGTGTGAAATTGTTAGCCTTTTACGTTAGAAATGCAAAATATTAAAATAATATCAGGTGTGTATGATGAAGGATATTAATATCGGGTTAATTGGTTTTGGTACCATTGGAACAGGTGTGGTTAAGCTATTACGGCAGAATGAGGAACTTATTACAAAAAAGTTGGGTGCCAGGCTTGTTTTGAAGAAAATCGCTGATATTAATATTACCTCATCCCGCGGTATCAAAATTAGTAAAAATCTACTGACTACCGATGCCAGAGAGATAATCAATGATAAAGACATTCCCATTGTTGTCGAACTGATGGGTGGATATGAGCCAGCCCGTACTTTTGTTCTCGATGCAATTTCCAACGGCAAACATGTTATTACTGCCAACAAGGCGCTTTTGGCGACTTACGGAAATGAAATATTTCCGGCTGCCCAGAAAAAAGCGGTGGATATCGGTTTTGAAGCCAGTGTTGGCGGAACTATTCCAATAATTAAGACTTTAAAAGAAAGTCTTGTCGCCAATAAAATCAATTCCTTCATGGGCATTATGAACGGCACCTGCAATTTCATTTTGACTAAGATGACCGATGAAGATAAAGCGTTTGATACTGTATTAAAAGAAGCGCAGAAGCTTGGTTTTGCTGAAGCAGATCCGACTTTTGATATTGAAGGAATTGATACCGCTCATAAGATGGCCATAATTCTTTCTCTGGCTTACGGGAAAAAAGTAGACCTGAAAGACATTTATCTGGAAGGAATTACAAAAATAAGCCGCGAGGACATCGGATTTGCCCGGGAATTGGGTTATCGAATAAAATTACTGGCGATCGCCATCTTAAAAAATGGCGCGGTGGAAGCGAGAATCCATCCGACTATGATTCCTTCCGCTCACCTTTTAGCTAACGTCAATCAGAATTATAATGCCTTTCACATCGTGGGTGATTCTTCAGGTCCTGTTTTTCTTTTCGGACAAGGGGCAGGAATGATGCCCACCGCCAGCGCCGTTTTCAGCGATATTATAGACAGCGCCCGCAATGTCTTAAACGGCACAAACTGCCGTGGACCATTGCGTTCGATAAATGAAGCAGATATGCAGCAGATAAAACTTATACCTATGGATAATGTTGAGACAAAATATTATTTCCGTTTTTCCGCGAATGACCGTCCCGGAGTTCTTTCCAAGATTTCCGGTATACTTGGAAAATATAACATCAGCATTGCTACCTGCATCCAGAAGGCGCGGGGTAAAAGAGGAGCCGTACCGATTGTTATGACAACTTACAAGGCTAAGGAAAAAAACGTGCGTCAGGCGCTCAAGAAGATAGATAAACTGGATATAGTTCACGGTAACACTGTTTTGATCAGAATTGAGGATGATTTAAATTAAAATTATATGAATACAAATATGAAATACGTAGTATTGCTCGGCGATGGCATGGCCGATTATCCGACAGAGAAACTTGGCGGAAAAACTCCACTACAGTGTGCATTTACTCCTTTTATGGATCAAATTGCCGCAGAAGGCACTCTGGGACGTGTCGATACCATTCCCGCAGGATTGAATCCGGGAAGCGATGTCGCCACTTTAAGCGTTCTGGGGTATGACCCCCTTGAGAACTATACCGGTCGCGGACCGCTGGAAGCGGCCAGCATGGGGATAACCATCGAACCTAATGATATGGTTTATCGTTGTAATCTTGTAACAATAGGAGATAAGGATTCGCCCGGCGCTTTTATGGATGATTTTACCGCCGGCCATATTTCCACTGAAGAAGCACGCGAAATAATTCTTGATATAAATAAAGAACTCGGTTTGCCTCCGTACCAGTTTTTCCCGGGTGTCGGTTATCGTCATTTGTTCGTTTGGCGTGATGCTCCTGATGCTCCTGAAACAACTGCTCCTCATGATATCACCGGCAAGCCCATTGCTGAATATATTCCACGCGGCAATTCTTTTGAGGAAATTAATTCGATTATGCGGCGTGCCGGAGAAATTTTACTAAATCATCCTGTTAACGCCAAAAGAAAAAATGCCGGCAAGAAACAGGCTAATTCCATCTGGCTCTGGGGGCAGGGGAGAAAACCGCAGATTGTTCCACTTACTCAAAAATATGCTCTGTCGGGCGGAATGATTTCCGCAGTTGATTTACTCAAAGGCATCGGCATTATTGCCGGATTAAAAGTATTTCCTGTGGAAGGGGCGACGGGCTACATTGATACTAATTATGATGGCAAGGCTAAAATGGCTCTGGATATTTTGAATTTTATGGATTTTGTTTTTGTCCATCTGGAAGCTCCTGATGAAATGGGACATGAAGGAAACGCCGCCGGTAAAATTCAGGCGATCGAACTTTTTGATGAAAAAATAGTAGGACCGATTTTAAACAAAATTGGATCTTTCGGTAATTACCGGATTATTGTTTTAAGTGATCATCCAACGCCGCTGGATGTGAGAACCCATGTCAGCGATCCCAGCCCGTTCGCTGTTTTATCTTCCATTAAAGAAGAGAACAAAGCTGCGGGATTGCCCTTTAATGAGATAACCGCGAAAGAAAGTTCTATATTAATTTCTCCGGGGTATCTGTTGATGGAAAAATTTATAAAGGATTGGAAAACTATTGTCAGTTAGCAATACAACTAAAGTCAGAGTGCTTTACGCGGATACCGACGCTATGGGCGTGGTTTATCACACAAATTATATAAAATGGTTTGAAATCGGACGCAGTGAATTAATGCGTCAAATGGGGGTTCCCTATACGGAACTGGGAAAAGTTGGTCTGAATCTTCCACTTATAAAAGTAAGCTGTGAATATCTGAAATTTGCGACATACGATCAGCTTTTGACTGTCGAGACTGAATTTGATTATATCAAGAAGGCAACTGTAAGATACAATTCAAGAATATGGAATGAAAATAAAGAAAATCTGATTGCGGAAGGATACACTATTCACGCCTGCACAAATAATGAGGGTAAAATACGCAGAATACCTAAACTGCTTCTTGAGCTGATAAATAAATATAATATTAAAGGGGAATAATATGGCGGCAAAATTATCAAAAAAAGAACTGAAACAACCGGATGCTTTTCAGTCCACTGTGGAAGTGATAATGAATTATATTTCCGAAAATAAGACCCGTTTCTATGCCATTGTGACGGCGGTTATAGTATCTGCGGTTATTACTTTCGGCATTTATATGTACTGGAGTTATTATCAATCCTCTGCAAGAGAAATGTATGCTAAAGCCCGGAATGATATCGCAAGAAATATCGGAAATCCGGATGCCGTCAGAGTAAATATTAAAATATTTCAGGAATTGATTGCAAAATACCCCCATAGTTGGAGTGGACGAATGTCGCATTATCATCTGGGGAATCTTTATTACAGTATAGGTGAAATTGATAATGCGACTTCTGAATATAAAAAATTTGTTTCTTCTTATAGATCGGACAAAGCCGGAATAAAGTTTCTGGCCCTTACCTCATTGGGCTATTGTTATGAAGCTAAGAAAGATCTTAAAGTTGCGCTGGAATATTTCGAAAAAGCTCAAAAGAGTGATAATATTGGATTTGAATCAATCGGTTTTCGCAATATTGCCCGCATATATGAACAATTGAATGATAAAAAGAACGCTTTGGAAAACTATAAAAAAGCTTTACAAAAGACCACTGATCCTTCCATGACGGTTTTCATCAAGCGAAAGATATCTTTCCTGAGCTGATCAAAACGATGCGGAGGACAATATTTTGAAAGTACTAATGTCAGGGAATGAAGCTATTGCCCGCGGTGCGTATGAAGCGGGCGTTAGGTTTGCGGCAGCTTATCCGGGAACTCCCAGCACAGAAATTCTTGAAGCATTTGCAAAATATGAAGGTGTTTACGCCGAATGGTCGACCAACGAAAAGGTTGCTGTCGAAGTTGCCATAGGTGCGGCTTTGGCCGGAGAAAAAGCCATGGCGGTTATGAAACACGTTGGTGTCAATGTTGCCGCCGATCCTATTTTCACAGTCAGCTATACCGGAACTAACGGGGCGTTGGTTATTGTCAGTGCCGATGATCCTTCACTGCACAGCTCTCAAAATGAGCAGGACAATCGCAATTACGCGCGGTTTGCCAAGATTCCCATCCTGGAACCATCCGATGCTCAGGAAGCTAAGAAATATATAAAGCTTGCTTTTGAAATCAGCGTAAAATTTGATACGCCGGTTTTTTTACGTTCTACCACACGCGTGTCTCATTCCAAATCAGTTGTAACTGTTGAAGAACCAGAAAAATATAAAGACAAAACGGGTTTCGTCTATAACACCGAGAAATACGTTATGGTACCTCACTGTGCGCGACTGCGAAGGGTGGAGGTGGAAAAACGACAGCAGCTGTTGAAAGAATTCGTGGAAACATTTTCTGAAAACAGAATGGAAATCAACAATCCGAACGTTGGAATTATTACAGCTGGAATGCCTTATAACTATGCCAAAGAAGTCTTTCCCGATTATTCATATTTAAAATTGGGCATGGTTTATCCGTTGCCGGAGAAGTTAATTCGCGATTTTGCATCGAAAGTTAAGAAAATATATGTCGTTGAAGAGTTGGATCCCTTTCTGGAAGAACAGATAAAAGCGATGGGCATTAAAT
Source organism: Deltaproteobacteria bacterium HGW-Deltaproteobacteria-2 (assembly GCA_002840505.1). Classification (NCBI taxonomy): domain Bacteria; class Deltaproteobacteria; species Deltaproteobacteria bacterium HGW-Deltaproteobacteria-2. The sequence goes on from PHBC01000002.1 coordinate 155,115, forward strand.
TAATCGGCAAGGAAATCTTTCCTTATACTCTTGAATTTGATCCGGGAGTTATTAAAAACGCAATTGAAAAAAATACACCTGAAGCCGTTTCGCCTTACAAAGAAAACCTGTCGCCACGTCCGCCGAATCTTTGTCCCGGTTGTCCGCACCGCGGATTGTTTTATGCATTACGTAAACACAAAGTTTATGTTCACGGTGATATCGGCTGTTATACCTTGTCTTATATGAAACCATTGGAAGGTTTGCATTCCTGCATTTGTATGGGCGCAAGTATCGGAATGGCGCACGGTATGAGTAAAGCTATGAAGGAAAAAGGGAAGGGCAAGGTGGTTGGAGTAATAGGCGACTCTACTTTTTTACATTCAGGAATAACTCCTCTTTTGGATATGGCATATAATAATAGTGATGCTTTAATCATTATCCTGGATAACAGCACAACAGCCATGACAGGGATGCAGGAACACCCCGGAACCGGCTATACCTTAATGGGGGAAGAGGCGAAAAAAGTTAATCTAAAAGTTTTAGTATCAGCCCTAGGCATTGAAAATATAAAGATTATTGATCCGCTTGATCAGAAAGCAACAAGAAGTGCCATCAAAGAAGAACTGGGCAAAGATGGCCCATCTGTCATTATTGCCCAAAGCCCTTGTGCTTTATTTAAGAGAGCAAATATTAAAGCGAAGCCGGCGTTGAAAGTTGATCCGGATAAATGTGAAGGCTGCAAGATGTGTTTAAATTTGAATTGCCCGCCGATATCCTGGAAAAAAGGTATAACGAAGGAAGGATCAAAACGCAAAGGTATTTCTTTTATTGATGGAACCATTTGTAATGGGTGCGGTTTATGTGAACAGGTTTGCAAATTCGGAGCTATAAGTTAACGTAGAATTACCGCTTTTCTTCCCTCTCCCTTGAGGGGAGAGGGCTAGGGCGAGGGCGAGGGTGAAATGTCTGATAATGAAGTAAAAAGTATATTGTTTGCCGGTGTTGGCGGACAGGGTATTTTAAGAGCCAGTGATATTATCTGTGAAGTGATCATGGAAGCCGGTTTGGATGTTAAAAAAAGCGAAGTTCATGGCATGGCTCAGCGGGGTGGTTGTGTGACCAGCCATGTCCGATATGGGGAAAAAGTATATTCACCGCTGGCAGAGCCGGGAAGAATTCAAACGCTTGTAGCTTTCGAAAAAATGGAATCTCTGCGCTATTTAAAATTCCTGTATAGAAATGCTGTTATTGTTGTGAACACGGAAGAAATTTATCCTCCGGAAGTCAATATGGGTGATGCACCATATCCGGAAGAAATTATATCTTTTTTGCGGAAGCATTATGGGAAGGTTATAAGTTTAAATGCTGCCGAGCTTGCTCAGAAAGCCGGTAACATCAAAACGGCAAATGTGGTCCTTCTGGGTGCTATATCCAACCTTATGAATATTGATAAATCTATCTGGGAAAGCGTTATTAAGAAATCATTTCCGGAAAAATTGGTAAAAATGAACTTAATTGCTTTTCAAATGGGAATTGATGCTTAAGTTAACGAAAATAAATGCGTAACATTTAAGACCTCGTAAAAATCTCCAGATGCAAAGTAGAATACGTTTTTTTTACGTGGCCGTAAGAAAGGGTTAATATGGCAGAAGACTACTATCAAGTTCTAGGTGTAGACAAAAAAGCAACAGCGGACGATATAAAAAAAGCATACCGCAAGCTAGCTTTAAAATGGCATCCGGATAAAAATCCAAATAACAAAGCCGCGGAAGAAAAATTCAAAAAAATAAGCGAAGCTTATGCCGTTTTAAGCGACGATAAAAAGCGTGGAGAGTACGACCAGTTTGGTTCCGCCGAGCAGTATAGACAGCAGTATTCTCAGGAAGACATTTTCCGGGATGTCGATCTGGACGAAATATTAAGGAGTTTTGGTTTTGGCGGAGCAAGGGCAGGGGGAGGAAGAACAACTTTCCGGACAACTAGAAGAGGCGGCGGTGCCCGTGATGATTATGACGATCCCTTTGCCGGTTTGTTTGGTGGTGGTATGGGTGGCGGACGGCAACAATATGCGAACATGCCTCAAAAAGGGCAGGATGCTGAATATAACCTATCTATTGCTTTGGAAGAATCAGTATTTGGCGCGGATAAAAAGATTTCTTTTCAGTTGGAAAATCGCGTCGAAGATATCAGTGTAAAGATACCGGCCGGAATCAGTAGCGGCAAAAAACTAAGGCTACCCGGCAAGGGATTATCAGGTTATAATGGTGGACCAAGCGGCGATTTATACTTGAATATAAACGTATTGCCGCATCCTATATATGCACGCGACGGCAACGATTTATATATTGAAAAAACCATCAAATTTACCCAGGCGATATTGGGAACATCTATCGATGTCACCACATTAGATGGCTCTGTAAAGAGATTGAAAATTAGCCCCGGCACACAGAACAATACCAAGATAAGAATGAAGGGTTATGGCGTGCCCGGATTAAAAGGTGCTCCCAAAGGAGATCTATACGTAAAAATAAATGTAGATGTCCCAAAGAAGTTATCAGATCGTCAAATGAAGCTCGTTCAGCAACTTGCTGACGATGGAATTTGATTCATTAAAAAAGCCATCATTTATTAATAAATAAAACAGTATAGTCCTATCCATTATTGATATATTTATTTAAATATTTATTGATTTCTTAATTAACTTATGTTATTTATATAAATATGAAAAAGAAAATGTTTACGAATCAAATCAATGCCGACTTGCTCAAAAATTTTAAAAAACTTGCTATAGATCTTGAAAGACCTATTAATGATGTACTTGAAGAAGCAATGCGTAACCTATTAAAATATTATGAAAAACAAAAATCAAAAAAAGATAATGGTTCGTCTCCGATATTGCCTTTTTAACGCTACTTTCTTAATTTTGCTGCGTAAAGCTCTGCAGCTTAATTATCTGATAATCAATCGAATATAATCCAATATTATAAATATAGAAGCAGTATCTTCTCCATTCGGGTGCATCAGCATCTTTCGAAGAATAAATTTATTTTTTGTATCGATCTCCCAATTCAGGGAGAAGTGTGGCCCGATTTATACATTCCTGATTTCCCGACCTGATTTTGAGTAGATGATCCATATAGTTGCAGTAAGAGACTTCATCTCCCTGCTTGTATGGAGATATACCGTAGAATTCCAGGAAGCAAAAATGATATTTACCCTTGGGAACATCTGATATATCCCAATCCTGCCACATAAAACCGTAAAGCCCTGGATGGTTCTCAGGAGAATCTTTTTTTGTGTTGTCGTCAATGAGACCCATCTTAAGTTTTAAATACCCTTTTAAATTGGGATTAATGATTGTTCGGGTCATAAATGCTCCACCCATTTGCTCACCACGCACTAATCTCCACGAGTCAAATTCCGGATTGAAATTCTTTTTGGTTTCATCCATCTTTCCGTTGATTAGAAAACCTTTTGGATTACTGGAATTATAGGCATGCATGTCTGAAAAAGCGTTAGGGTTATAATCGGTCCCAAATCTGACCACTAGAGAACTTCCCAATGAGCTGGGTTTAAGTGGAATAGTAACAATCATCGGAACTGTTACCACATCAGCATAATACATGACGTCAACTACAGCACGAAGAGATTTCATCCAGGCGATCTGAACATATTGTTCAACGCGTCTGATGGCCCGTACAGGACCGGTTTTATAGGCTATCACATTACTCTTGAGCGTCTCTTCATTGAAATGCAAGGGAATGGCGCCTGCTATTTTTAATGTTGGTCTTACTTTGAGCCGGTCAACAAAATTTTTACCTATTCCGTTTTTTCCTTTCAAACTCATGACCTTATAATATGTGGAATGCAAACCGTCTTTGGTAATTATATACTGATAATAATAAGAACTGCCTTGTGTAGTCTCAGTACTATAATCATACTTAACATAATCCGGTAACTTCGAGCGGGCAGGGGGATTGGAAGCGAAGTAGAGCAAATAACACCATCCTTTTTCTCCGGTAAGAGGGTCAATTACTTCTATTTCAGAACCCCTGGTATATCCAGGAAGCCAAGCCTCTTTTGGTGCTTTATCCCCGGTATCTTCGGCCATAAAGAGCAATTTATCCCAGGTATCAAATTTACCGTTGCTTAAATCCCAGTTGGGAATTGGTCCACCATATAATATCCAGTCACCTTTTTCGCCAGTCATTTCATCTATCTGAAAACGAATAGGTTCAAATCTTCCATTATGAAAAGCATAGAGTCGTAAACCCTCAAGTGAAGAACCTATAACCTCACTGGCAAGTTTACCATCCATGATAACAGGATCTACCCTGCGATTTAAGGTCTTCTTTACAAGAGCCTCTGCCGCAAAACTATTAGTTCCAAACGCAAGAATCAAAACCAGTGAACTAATTAAAACAAAGACTCTTCTACTTAATAACTTCATATTTTACTACCTCCAAAAAATTAAAACTTAATATGAATAGTATATCATGTTAATTTTAACAAGCATTTTATTTTTTGATCAAATATATTTTTCATGGAAATTAAAAATAAATCTTCACAAGCTTCCGTAATTTTGAAAAATAAAAAGCATGAAAATTTTGCTGAGGAAAATAAAGGTGTTTCATAAAGTTTACGTCCTATAAGATATCTTATGTAAACATGACATGGGAAGCAATTAATTTTTTAATGTTCAATCTCACTTTTGTTCAGTTATTTTTGAAATTCTTAGAACTCAGTTTTTTCTCTTGAATTGCAATATTGTTTAACCTGGTGAAAGCCTTTTTTGTATAAAAATCATGAATTGACTTGTTATCTTTCGATGTATGTGACCAGTTGACGCCTCTTTCTGCTTCTTCTCTGGCAACTTTGTCATATTCCTTTATAAATGTTCCATTAGATTTAAATATTCCAGTTTCAACAAGAGTCATAGCCTGTATTTCAATTTGGTGCAGCAATTCTTTTTGCTGAGCCATCGTCATCGTTGAGGACATAACAACTCTGAAAGGTCTGGATTCAGTACCTTTAAAATATTTGTCCAGAATGATTTCTGCTAGTTTTTCGCTTGCCTGTGTCGATGTTGCTTTATCGGAACAGCCTGATGCAGGCATATTATTAAAGGATAAACACACAGTCACAATATAAGATTCGGGACTCGGCAATAAAGGTTCGTTTTCTGGTAAAGAGCCAAAAGTAACAGGAACAGATTGAGTGAGTTCTTTAGTAAGTTTGTGTGTATCAATGGAAGAAATTGGCGATTGCCCTGATGGTGAATTAAATTTTTGATATGAAGATGTAAAATTAGTAAGGTTAGAAATATTTGAATTGGTAATTGGTGTCGAAGATGAAGTAGTTGTATTGACGGTTGTAGGTATTAACAACGGTGGAGGTGGTGTTGGCTGAGTTGGTTGAGAAGAAGGATTATTATTTGTTGCTCCCCACTGAATGTTTCCAAGGCTAAAGTTACTAAAGTCAATCGTTACACCCGTGCCATAAGCTACTGCTATAATTTGAAAAAGGCAAAAACAAATTACGAGTAAAATCAGCAATAACTTTTTGCGTAGCTGAACCATGAAAAATCTCCAAGTCCATCAATATAAGAAAGCTTAGAATTAAAATATTGTTGAATAGTGTTATATATAAATATTTAAAAAGTCAAATTCTTTTTTATTATTAATAAAATAAGATGAACATACCCCATGGCATCCGCCGGATTTTATGTATAGTTTTCTTAAACAAACTGCACCTCCCCTATCGCTCCCATATCATTGCCGATGATAATGATTATTCCTGTAACTTCGGGAATTTTAATTCCAAAATCAAGGGCGCGTTTAATATCTATTTTACTTTTAACTTTATTGCCAATGGCAGAAGCAGCGGCGTCGGCCAGTGTTGCGGATGGGGAAATGACACAGACAGCGTCTGCTTTACCAAAACTCAAAGATGGACCGACAGTGGCAGATGATGTACAAATACCTAGAGGAGTTTTCTCAGGTTTTACTATAAAATTTACTTTATAACTTAAAGGAGAAACTCCTGCGTAAACTGAAACAGTCAGTTCTTTTTTCGACTTTAAAAAAATATCTCCGCCATTTTCAATAATAATGTTTTCAGTTTGACGGAGAAGATCGTTTCCCACATATTCGGATATGGCTCCGGCAACAGAAGCCATCGGCCCTACCCCGCATATTTTTGATTTTAAAAGCATGTTCCGAACTATCTGTGGCGCTAAATTGTCTTCCGGCAGGGGCAGAAGTGAAGAACGAAAGTTCGGATGATTTTTAATATATGTTTCTAATGAGTGGCGATATCTGCCCAATGATTCGAAGGCTTCGTCTGTAAGGTTGGTATCCGAGCTGATCAATAAATCGCTCTCGGCAATTTGGACATTATACGAAGTAAGATTATCTTTATTTATTAATGATCTATATGTTCTTTCTTCATGTTTCATATCAATTGCAAGAATTTTCTCTACCCCTGGATGGTGTGTGGATGAACGGGTGATTTTCACCCTCACCCAAGGACTAGTCCTAGTCCTCTCTACCCTGAATAACCTAAAGTCACCGTGGGGTCATCTATGACCGGGTAATGACAACAAAGTATCTCTCATTAATGCCATTTTATTCAAAGGATAACGCGGCGGCAAGGGTGAAACGACGAGGCGTATTGTTAACATACGTTGAGGAAGTCGAACCCGAAGCCAACAAAGTTAGCCGAAGAAGAAAATGGTATTAAGAGTAGATTGTGGCGCCCTCCCCTAATATCCCATCCGCTTCTTTCTTTAATTTATCATTAATGTCGAGACGAAAATCATCACCAAGATAGACAATTGTTTCACTTTTCCCATTCATAATGTGCATGTAACTTTCGTATTTACCCTGGTATTTCTTCATCAAAGAAATAAACGATGAAAGGCTCTCCGTCGATACCTTATTGGCGTCAACCATAAACCGGACTTGCTTATAAGGATTTTCTAAAGATTTACTCAAAGAAGTTACTTCCAGAGCAATTATCTTCGGCGTTTCCTCCCCCCCACCTATATCAAGAGTTCCTTTAACGACGATTGGTTCTTCTTCATGTAGAAGAGAATAATATTTTTTATATAACTCAGCAAAAAATATAATATTTATTGAACCCTGCAAGTCTTCGAGAGTAACGTAACACATTATATCTTTTCTTTTTGTCGTTTTTTCACTGATGCCACTTACTACTCCGGCAACAGTCACAGTATCTTTATCATTTTTAGTGTTTAAATTGCCGGAATCAGCATTGGTAACAAATTTCAAACGATCAGCAAAACGCAGTAGAGGGTGGCCGGTAATATAGAAACCCAAAGCTTCCCTTTCAATGGATAACAGTTTTTTGTGATCCCATTCCGGTACATCATCCGGTATTTGATAAAATTGAGCACCATTATTTTCTGATGAAGCACCGGATTTAAATTGGTCAAAAAAACTGGACTGATTGCTTTGTTTTTCTTTTTGATTGCGCTGAGCTTCATCCATAGCCTCTTCATAATGTTCCATGAGTTGACGACGCTTATAGCTCAAAGAATCAAAAGCACCGCATTTGATAAGACTTTCGATTACTCTTTTGTTGACTTTGCGCAAATCAACCCGGTTCAGAAAATCCATAAAGGAAGTGAATTTCGCTTCTTTACGGACAGAAATTATCGAATCAACAGCAGCCAAACCGACATTTTTAATCGCTGCCATTCCAAAACGAATATTTTCTCCGGAAATCGTAAAATCTCTTTGTGACTCATTTAAATCGGGTGGCAGAATATTGATGCCCAATTCCTTGCAGGCGCTCATATACTTTATTATTTTATCCCGGTTGTCTTTTTCACTTGTGAGCAGCGCGGCCATGAATGCCGCCGGATAATGGGCCTTGAGATAGGCAGTCTGATAAGCAATTATCGCATATGACGTGCTGTGAGATTTATTAAAGCCGTATTCAGCAAATGTCTCCATCTGCTCCCAGATGGTCTTTGCTTTGTTTTCATTAATTTTATGTTTTTTAGCGCCTTCAAGAAATTTGGGTTTTTCCTTGTCCATATCCGCGGCTTTTTTTTTGCTCATAACTTTACGTAAGGTATCCGCTTCGGACATACTGTAGCCGCCGATTATGCTGGCAATCTGCATAACCTGCTCCTGATAAAGAATAATACCGTAGGTTTCTTTCAGTATAGCTTCCAGTTGAGGCAGCTCATATGATATTTTGGTTTTCCCCTGTTTGCGGGCGGTAAATTCCGGAAGCATTTTCATCGGCCCGGGCCTGTAAAGAGCAATAAGGGCGATTATATCTTCAATATGATCAGGCTTTAAATTAATGGCAAGATCTCTCATACCGGAACTTTCCAGTTGAAAAATCCCGTCTGTTTCACCTTTCATTAAAAGTTCATAAGTTTTTTTATCATCCAGAGGCAAGTTGTCTATGTCTATCTCGATATCTTTTGATGCCTTGATGAAATTAAGAGTGTTTTTAATTACTGTTAATGTTTTAAGACCCAGAAAATCGAACTTAGTCAAACCAACTGTCTGGATGTCATTCATGGAATACTGAGAAACAACATCGTCTTTGGGAGAACAAAGAGGAACCCTTTCGACCAAAGGCACATCGGAGATTACTACTCCCGCTGCGTGAGTCGAGGCGTGACGGTTAATTCCTTCCAGAATGCGGGACAATGATAAAAGCTTGGCTATCTGAGGATTATTTTTTTCTTCCTGAGCCAGTCGAGGTTCCGCCTTGATCGCTTCATTGAGTGTTATGTTAAGGGTGTTGGGAATCAATTTGGCGATTCTATCCGCTTCGCTGTAAGGTATATCCAAGGCGCGTCCTACGTCACGAACTACGCCCTTGGCCTGCATTTTTCCAAAAGTGATAATTTGAGAAACTTTGTCCTGGCCGTATTTCTCAGTCACATATCTAATAATTTCATCCCGGCCTTCCTGACAAAAATCAATATCAATATCCGGCATAGTAATACGGCTGGGATTTAAAAACCGTTCAAAGAATAAATTATAACGGATGGGATCGATGTTAGTGATTCTTATCGCATATGCCACAAGGCTTCCCGGAGCGGAACCACGACCGGGACCTACGGGGATGTTATTATGTTTGGCATGTTTGACGAAATCGGAAACAATCAAAAAATAACCCGCGAAACCCATGGATTTAATTATTTCCAATTCTTCATTAAGACGTTTTTCGTACTTTTCCTTTATGGCCGATTCATTTTCTTTCTGGCCTTTTAATATAACAGGAAAAAGCTTTTCCAGCCCTTCCCTTGCCTTTCTTTCCAGATATTCGTTAAGAGATTCTTCGGGATTCTTGATTTCAAAATTAGGTAAATAAAATTTACCTGTTTCCAGAGAAAAGTTGCATCTTTCGGCAATGCTTATCGTGTTGGACAAGGCTTCCGGCGTTAGGGAAAAGAGTTGGTGCATTTCTTCGGGAGAACGGAAATAAAATTGATCCGTGCTCAAGCTCATCCTGTCCGCATCTTTGATTGTTTTACCTGTCTGGATGCACAGTAAAATATCATGCGCCTCGGCATGATCACGTTCCAGATAATGACAGTCGTTGGTTGCTATAAGCGGAATTGATAACTCGCTGCTGATTTCTAATAAACCCGCGTTGGCAATTTTCTGTTCGGGAATCCCGTTCTCCATTATTTCCAGATAAAAATTATCTTCACCGAAAATGTCCTGATAATGACGGGCGACTTTTTTCGCTTCTTCTATATTACCCCGCATGATTAAATCGGCTATTTCACCATGCAAACAGGCGCTGGAAGCGATTAATCCCTCGTGACATTCCTTCAACAATTCTTTGTCCACGCGGGGTCTGTAATAAAAACCCTTCAAATAACCGGCCGTTGTCAGCTTCATCAGGTTTTTATAACCCTGTGCATTTTTGACCAGAACAATTAAATGTTTTGCGCTTTCACCGCTGGCGGTTCTATCCGTTAGCTTATTGGGAGCGACGTATAATTCACACCCGATTATAGGTTTGACTCCATGTTTGTAGGCATGCTGATAAAAATCAATTGCGCCGAACATATTGCCATGATCGGTGATGGCTATTGCCGGCATTTTATATTCGCGGGCTTTTTTGAACAGGTCTTCCAGACGAATCATTCCGTCAAGCAGACTGTATTGTGTATGCAAATGCAGGTGTACAAAATCAGAATGCTTCATAGTTAAACTTCGTTATTGGTAATAAAATGGTGATAAACAGTTGAAATTTTAATCCAGCCAGTAATTGGGTGCTTCCTTGGTAATAATTACATCATGGACATGACTTTCTCTCAAACCTGCCTGAGTAATGCGGACAAAACGCGCATTTTCAATCATTTCCGGGATTGTTTTGCATCCGACATAACCCATGCCGGCTTTGAGTCCGCCGATAAGTTGAAGAATACTTGCGGAAAGAGAACCGCGGAAAGGAACTCTTCCTTCGATTCCTTCGGGAACGATTTTTGCCGGACCTTCGATATCATCCTGATAGTAACGGTCACGGCTGCCCATCTTCATTGCTTCCAGCGAACCCATGCCGCGATAAACTTTATAACTGCGTCCCTGAAATAAAATGGTTTCTCCCGGACTTTCTTCTGTGCCGGCAAATAATCCGCCGATCATCACACAGTGGGCTCCTGCGCCGATTGCTTTGACAATATCACCGGAATATTTTATTCCGCCGTCAGCCATTACGGGAATGCCTTTTTTGGAGGCAATCTTATACGTGTCTCGGATTGCCGACATCTGAGCCACACCGACTCCGGCAATAATTCGTGTGGTGCAAATGGATCCGGGACCAACACCGACTTTTACGGCATCAACACCGGCGGCAATAAGAGCCTTGGCACCTTCCGATGTTGCGACGTTTCCGGCGATTAACTCGCATTTTGGGAAATTTGATTTAGTCGCTTTAATGGCTCTTATGACTCCTGCGGAATGTCCATGTGATGTGTCAATTGAAATTACATCAGCACCGGCCGCAAGAAGCGCGTCAATTCTTGCTTCTCTATCAATAATTCCGACCGCTGCGCCTACCCGCAGTCTTCCTAATGAATCTTTACAGGCGTTTGGATAGCGGCGTATTTTTTCAATGTCTTTAATTGTGATTAAGCCTTTTAATCTGTACTCTTTATCAACAACAAGAAGTTTTTCAATTCTATGCTGGTGAAGAAGTTTCTTGGAATCTTCCAGAGAAATATTCGCAGATACTGTAACAAGATTTTCCTTGGTCATGACATTGGCGACAGGCTGATCTATATTTTCTTCAAACCGCAGATCCCGATTGGTAAGAATCCCGACAAGCTTTCCTTTTTTGACAACCGGCACACCAGAAATGGAATATTGATTCATCAGTTTCAAAGCGTCGCTGACTTTGCGGTCTGGTTCGATGGTAATTGGATCAACAATCATCCCACTTTCTGATTTCTTTACCTTGTCCACTTCAATCGCTTGCTGTTCTATGCTCATGTTGCGGTGAATGATGCCAATGCCGCCTTCCTGGGCCATACAAATAGCGGTGCGTGATTCCGTTACCGTGTCCATGGCAGCGGAAACTATGGGAATATTGAGAGAAATGTTTTTTGTTAATAAAGTGGATGTATTGACATCCCGAGGCAAAACATTGGAAGCTGCCGGAATTAGAAGAAGGTCATCAAAGGTCAAAGACTCCTTTACTGTATCATCAAGCATTGTATCCTCCTATATAATTATAAAGCCTTATTGCTGTTGATCACGGGTATGAATTCCTCAAAAAGCCTGATTGTGTCATGCCCTCCGCTATGCGGGATAATTCGTCTAGCAAGTTTCAGCGCGCTTAGCTTCTGAAACTCTAGACTCATTACAACTTGCCAATTCCGCTGCGCTACGCTTTCGGAATTGGAGTTTCAGTAATAAAATATTTTTCACCATTTAAATTAATAAAATAATCAGTGCCATTTTCAGACGGTTCTATAAATTCAGCAAGCTGATAATAACTTTTGCGCGAAAATCGGGCTGTAAATCTTCCTTCTTTAACTTGGCAATAAAGAACATTTTCCTTGCCTGTATACAAAGAATTCATTTCCAGTTTTTCGCAGGAGTCATCGTTTAAAATAATTTCAATTTGCTCCCGGTTATCACAAGAAAGTTTTGTTTTGTAAACGGCCTCAACAACAAAAGCCGTATCTTCCACGTCAAGATAACAGCGTTCCGGACCCAGTTCAATTAAGTACTTACCGCATTCATCAATTTTTAGATGCTCAAAAAAGACATTCAGTATTTCTTTGCGGAACATGTGTGCACCGTTATAATACCAGGTGCCGTCTTTGTCTATTTTTATTTCAAAATTATCCATTGTTTAAAAATTTTTCCTGCTGTCCACTAATATGGTAACAGGGCCATTATTGATTAGCTCAATTTTCATCATTTCCTGAAATTTTCCTGTTGCCAGTTGATTTACTTTTTCTTTTGCCCTGTCAACAAAGTATTCATAAAGTTTATTTGCTTTTATGGGTTCTTCCGCGGCAATAAATGAAGGTCTTCTTCCTTTCACACAATTGCCCAATAAGGTAAATTGCGATACAACCATCATCGAGCCATTGATATCCAGCAAAGACCGGTTCATTTTACCCTGTTCATCTTCGAAAATGCGCAGGTTTATTGACTTTTCCAGGACATAATCGGCGTCCGCCTCTGAATCTTCTTTTTCTACGCCTAATAATACAAGAATTCCTTCATTTATCGAAGATAATTCCTGATGGTTGATTCTGACACCGGCATGGTCAACTCTCTGAATAACTGCACGCATTGGTGATTCCGTTTAATAATTTCGTTATGTTTAGCAACAAATTGTTTCCGGTTCAAGTTATTTCTGCTTAGATTATGCCCGTTTTAATTTTTAAGGATTCAATTTTTCTTGACATGTGTTGTTTTTGTTGCTAAGGACACGCCGGTTTTAGGTCAATGGCGCTTGTGGAAATTTCTTTTTCTTTTCTTCAATTTTCCGGCAACGTCTTAAAAATGGAGTAGTTTATTATATAAGGGGGTAATTCAAATGCTTTGTCAAACTGTTAAAGCGGGATTCGAATGCGCTTTTATGAGCAAAAAAGGATGCGGTTTCTTTAACGGCAGCTGTCAGAAAATAATCGACAAATGCGAAGGCTGTGGAAAGATAATGGATTATGAATCAGGGAAATACTGCAAAGTCTATCCTGATCCAACCAGTAAGTGGCAAAACGGAAGATGTCCAACCGCAACGCATGTTAAACTGGAAATACAAGAATCAACGCAAAAAATCAATCCGCTCAAGGCGTCTAAAAGGGCAAATAAAAAATAATAAAAACTGCACTCAATTTTGTCGCGGTGAAAATATTAATTTTTTACAAGTTATTTTCAGTAGAATAAAAAAGCCGGCGATGTAAATCGCCGGCTTTTTTTAATACCATTTGCTTTCAAAGGATAACGCGGCGGCAGGGAGGAGGCTCCGCAGGCGTATTAATAATACGTTGAGGAAGCCGACGACGTAGCCAACAAAGTTAGCCAAAGACCGGAGGCGCATCCCGCAGGGGAGCGCATTAGAAATAATGTTTTTTACCTTACCGGTAATTACCGCCTTCAAGGTGGTAATTACAAGCGGATGGTATTAGCTGATCATTGCTTTTATTTTCTGTAGTTCCTGTTTAATCTGATCTAATTTTTGTTTCTCGGAATTTATAGTTTCGGGTTCGATATTTCCACGCATTTTATGAAGCTGCTTTTTGGCACCATCAATGGTAAATCGCTGTAAGTAAAGCAAGTCTTTGATTGTTAATAATTCCTGCACATCTTTTTTTCTGTACAAGCGTTGAGCCGTTTTTGTGCGCACCGGATTTACAGTTTTAAATTCGGTTTCCCAATATCTGATAACATAAGGCTCAACGTTGAGGATTTTACTAACTTCTCCTATGCGGAAATATGCCTTTTCGGGAATTATTGTTTCCATAGAGCTCCTTAAAAACCCTTACGGCCAATTCACCGGACAGCTAAAAATATTTAATACAGAACACACAGATAAATATTAATAAACCAATAAAATATTTATTGATGTATATTAAAATATGTATAAATGGATTGAGTTTATTGTTTCCAAAGCAAAACAAAGTGCTTCGCTAAATCGAGTGGAAGAGCTCATGGGAAATGTTTTAAATAAATGCCCTGCCCTCTTTAACTCGCTATTATTAATTTAGAGCCTTTCGTAATACCTGCGAAGATTTGAAAGTCAATACTCTCCGCGCGGTGATCGATATTTCCTGTCCGGTCTGCGGATTACGTCCACGGCGCGATCTTTTTTCCTTGACCACAAAGTTACCGAATCCGGAAATCTTTACCAGTTCGCCTTGTGCAAGGCTGTCTTTAATAATGTCAAACACAGCTTCAACGATGTCTGCCGAATCCTTCTTGGAAAACCCGAGCTTTTCGTAAACGTTTTGAATAATATCAATCTTCGTCATGTCTTTACCTCCATTTTAGCTTTATCAATTCTGTTATGTTCTTATTTTTGCACCCGTTAGATTAACGGTATTCTGCACAATTCTATCGTGGACGGCATTTGCTTCTAAATCGGTTAATGTTCGATCAGGAGCGCGATAGGAAAAACGCAACCCCAGACTTTTCCCCTCTGAAATTTCCTTTCCTTTGTATACATCAAAAATAATAACATTTTCAAGTAAATCTTCTTCTTGTCCCAAAACAATATTAAGCATTTGGTCGGCTTCCATCGCATCAGGAATAACGAAAGCGGCGTCACGAGTTACAGCCGGATATTTTGATATTTCATGACAGGAAATATTTCTTTTTAAGTAAGCTGTAACCAAAATATCTAAATTAATTTCAAATACATAGAGATTATTTTTTAAATCAATCTTTTCCAGAACATCTGGATGAATCTCTCCTGCAAAACCGATTTTCTCGCCATTTAAATAAATTCCACAAGATTTTCCGGGATGTAAAAATGGTTCAGCCGAAGAGGAAATATACCGGCAATTATTTATTTTTAAATCAAAGAAAATATTTTCCAGACATCCCTTTAACGTATAAAAGTCGGCGTTTTTTTTCGAATCCCAAAAATCATCGGTCATTTTCCCTGTCAAAAGTCCGGCAATAATATTTTTTTCTACAGGAAGTTCCGCCGCTGAAGGATTTAGGAAAACACGCCCGATTTCGAAAATTTTTAAATCAAAAGAACCGTTGTTAGCGTTCTTTTTAGCCGTTTCCAGAAGCCCGTAAATGATTGTTGTGCGCATGGCGGAAAGATCTTCACCCAGCGGATTTTTAATCCGCACAGGACTCCGCCTTTCATCGTTTTCCGGCAAACACAGGATATCCGAAGCCTGTGGTGTTCCGAAACTGTAATTGACAATTTCAGTATATCCGCTGCCTGCAAGTAATAGCCTGAGTCTTTCTTCCATGTCTAAACGGGGAATAACTTCCATTTCCGTCACGGCAACGGCGGGCAATGTGACAGGGACGCGATCGTAACCATAAAGTCTGATCACTTCTTCAATTAAATCGATTTCCCGCGAGATATCAACCCTGCAAGTCGGCGGCGTAACAAGATATGTACCCTTCCCTCCCCGTTTAACAAGCATGCCGATACTGCGTAAAATTCCGGCAACATCTTTTACGCTTATTTCCGTGCCGATGATTCGGCGGATTCTATCCAGTCGTAGTGGAATATCCTGGGCGCATAGGATTTTTTTCGGGTATTCATCAATAAGGTTTTTACAAACGTGGCCGCCGGAAATATCGGCAATCAACTGAGCGGCTCGATTAAGTGCCTTTACCACCCCTTCCGGATCAATGCCCCGTTCAAAGCGAAAAGCGGCGTCGGTAGGCATGGCCAGCTTTCGAGCGGAACGGCGTATGGACGGCGGATTAAAATACGCGCTCTCGAGCAGAACAACCTGCGTATCTTCTTTAACTTCGGAATTCAGGCCGCCCATAATTCCGGCAATCGCCACGGGCTTGACACCATCGCAGATCAGTAAAGTATTCTCGGGAAGTCTGTGGCTTTTTTCGTCCAGAGAGATAAATTCTTCATTCTCTCTGGATTTGCGGACAACTATTTTTCCCTCTTCCAGAAAACGGAAATCAAATGCGTGCAGTGGTTGTCCCATTTCCAGCATGACAAAGTTAGTGATGTCGACAATGTTATTGATGGCGCGCAATCCGGCCGCTTCCAGTCTGGCCCTCATCCAGACAGGCGAAGGACCTATTTTAACGTTTTTTATCATTCTCGCCGTGTAACGGGGACAAAGATCGGCGTCAATTATTTTAACTGAAGCCAGGGAATTGATATCCTCGGACGATTCTTTAATCTTTATAGACGGCAGTTTTATTTTTTTACCGGTCATGGCGGCCACTTCCCGCGCTATTCCGATCATGCTCAAGCAGTCGGAGCGGTTGGGAGTAACATTCACGTCAAGAACGGTATCTTCTATATTTAAAACAGTCTCCAGAGGAGAGCCAAGCGGCAAATCAGCAGGTAAATGCATGATACCCGATTCATCATCGCCGATCTCCAGTTCCGCTTCGGAACATAACATTCCGTCGGATTTTTCTCCGCGCAGAACTGATGGTTTAATCGTGTATCCGCCGGGGATTACAGCGCCGACTTTAGCCAGGGGAACGATATCTCCGGGCGCGATATTTTTTGCTCCGCAAACGACAGGATAATTTTGCTCACCGTCACTGACGGAGCAGAGCAAGAGTCGATCCGCGGAAGGATGACGCTCTACAGATAAAATCTTAGCGACGACAACACCGCTGAATTGCGGACGGATAGTTTTTATCTCGTCAACTTCCAGACCGGCCATTGTCAGGCGGTGAGCGAGCTCTTCCGCTGTTAATTCTATATCAACATAATCTTTAAGCCACTTGAGACTGACCAGCATAAAGAAAAATATCTCCTAAAATTGTTTAAGAAATCGGATGTCGTTTTCAAAAAATAACCGGATGTCGGAAATGCCGTACTTCAACATGGCAATGCGTTCCAGACCGAGACCGAAGGCAAAACCGGAATATTCTTCAGAATCATAATTAACATTTTGAAAAACTGCGGGATCAACCATACCGGAACCAAGGATCTCCAGCCAACCACTTTGTCCGCAAACACGACAGCCGCGTCCGCCGCACATGACACAGCGAATGTCTACTTCCGCCGATGGTTCTGTGAAAGGGAAAAAACTGGGACGGAATCGCAAAGTGGTATTATCTCCGAAAATATTTTTAAGAAAAGCTGTTAAAATTCCTTTGAGGTCGCCGAAACTAACGCCTTTATCCACCAGCAATCCTTCTATTTGATGAAACATCGGAGTGTGAGAAACATCCGAATCACGCCGGTAAACTTTTCCCGGTGATAAAATCCGCAACGGCGGTTGAATTTTTTCCATAATCCTCACCTGTACCGGCGAGGTATGTGTGCGTAAAACGACATTATCTGAAATGTAGAAAGTATCCTGCATGTCTCTGGCGGGATGATCCTTGGGAATATTCAGAGCCTCAAAATTATAATAATCAAGTTCGACTTCCGGCCCTTCCACTACGGAAAAACCAAAAGAAGCAAATATGGCACAAATTTCCCTGCGTATTTGAATTACAGGATGAATCCGTCCGCATTTTATGGCATTTCCGGGCAAAGTGACATCAATTTTTTCCTTCAACAGGATGTCTTCTTTATTCCGGATCGCCTGCTGTTGAAGCGCTTCCTCAATTTTGGCGTCGAGAAGGTTTTTTAATTCATTGCAAAGTTTACCGAATAGAGGTTTCTCTGCGTCGGATACTTGAGCAATATTCCTTAAAAGACCAGTCAATAGCCCTTTTCGACCAAGATATTTGGTTCTTATATTTAAAAATTGATCTTCGGTCTCAGCCGTCTGCAATTCGGCAAGGGCATTTTTCTCTAGCTGTTTGAGCTCATTAATCATGCAGCCTAATTGCCTTTAGCCATTACCACAACTTGAGCGAACCCCTGAGGATCGTTAACAGCGAGTTCCGCCAGTATTTTGCGGTCTAATTCGATACCGGTTTTTTTCATACCGTTAATTAGCCGGCTATAGGATATATTATTTTCACCGGCAGCCGCATTGATGCGCGCAATCCATAATTGACGAAATTCTCTTTTTCTCGCGCGACGATCGCGAAAAGCGTATTTCATCGCTTTATTTACGGCTTCGGTAGCTGTTCTAAGCAGGCGGCTGCGTGCGCCGAAAAAACCCTTCGCCTGTTTTAATACCTTTCTTCTTTTCTTACGAGCATTGACGCCCCTCTTTACTCTAGACATTTTTCTATTCTCCTAAATAATAACTAATATAACCGTCTGAGATCTATAGATAAGGAATAAGCCTTTTAATAGCTTTTTGATTTGCATGATCAACCAACGTTGATTTCCTTAAAGATCTTTTTCTTTTTGTTGTTTTCTTTGTCAGGATGTGGCTGGCAAAAGCCTTACTGCGTTTAACTTTACCTTTGGCGGTAAGAGAAAAGCGTTTTGCCGCTCCCCTGTGAGTTTTTAGTTTTGGCATCTAATCACCTCTTTATCCTTATTGTTTTTTTGGTGAAACTATCATAACCATGTTACGTCCTTCGAGTCTGGGCTCTTGATCGATAATACCTTCATTTGCCAGTTCATCCTTTACTCTTTCCATCAACTTTTTGCCTATATCGGTAAAAGCGATTTCCCGCCCTCTGAACATCATGGATACTTTAACTTTATCATGGTTTTTCAAAAACTTTTTAATGTGGTTAAGCTTAACCTGCACATCGTGTTCTTCTGTCTTAGGTTTTAATTTAATCTCCTTAACTTGAATAATTGTCTGGCTCTTTTTAGCGTCATGGAGTTTTTTACTCTGTTTGTAACGGTATTTGCCATAATCCATTATTTTGCAGACTGGTGGATCGGTAGCAGACACCTCAACTAAATCCAACCCGACACTCTCCGCATTGGCCAGGGCTTCCTCCAACGTAATTACACCCAGTTGCTTTCCCTCCTCGCTGATAACTCGAACTGAGGCCGATTTTATTTCTCTATTAACCCTTAAATCCTTTACTATATGTCACCTCCTGAAACTATATAGTTTAAATAAATCTATTGTTTTTTCTCACATATTTCCTGCAATAAAGCAATAAATTCGTCAATAGGTAACGATCCGAGATTCTGACCGTCACGTGTTCGCGGAGCAACTGACTGGGCCTCCACTTCTTTATCTCCAATAACAAGCATATAAGGCACTTTTTGCATCTGTGCCTGACGAATTTTATAGCCTAATTTCTCATTTTCAAAATATTTCTCACAACGAATACCCGCTTGAATCAATTTGTCATAAACTGTTTGGGCATAAGGTATATGTTTATCGGTGACTGTCAATAAAACGCATTGTACCGGTGACAGCCAGACTGGAAATGCTCCGGCGTAATGTTCGATAAGTACTCCCATGAAACGTTCAATAGCCCCTAAAATGACTCTGTGCAGCATAACCGGCCGGTGTTTTTCTCCGTCTGCGCCTATATAACTCAAATCGAATCTTTCCGGTAATGTAAAATCGCATTGAATTGTAGCGCATTGCCATTTTCTCTTTAAAGCGTCTTTAAGTTTGAAATCAATTTTGGGCCCGTAAAAAGCACCATCTCCGGCGTTTACTTCATAGCTTATTTTGTTGTCCTGAAGAGCATTCTCTAAGGCTGTAGTAGCAAGTTCCCAATCTTCATCAGAACCGATAGAATTTTCCGGTCTGGTGCTTAATTCTACTTCATATTCAAATCCGAAAATCCCCATAGCATAATTGACGAAATCAGCAATAGCTCGAATTTCTGAATTTAACTGCTGAGGTGTGCACAGTATGTGTGCGTCATCCTGGGTGAATTGCCTTACTCTCATCAAACCGTGTAAAACGCCGGTCTTCTCGTGGCGATGAACTGTGCCTAATTCAAAATAACGCAGAGGCAAATCTCGATAACTTCTGATTTTTGATTTATAAATCAACATATGCGAAAGACAATTCATCGGCTTGATACCGTAAACTTGTTCATCTATTTCGGTAAAATACATGTTGTCTCGATAATGATCAAAATGCCCGGACTTTTTCCAGAGATCAACCTTGAGAATCTGAGGTCCCATAACCATATCATAACCGCGTTTTAAATGTTCTTTCTTTTCCCAATCTTCAATTAGGTAACGCAAAAGCATGCCTTTAGGATGAAAGATAACCAGACCAGGCCCAGCCTCTTCGTTTATCTGAAAGAGATCCAGTTCTTTGCCCAAACGGCGATGATCCCTTTTTTTCGCTTCTTCCAGTAAATTCAAATAATCAGCCAGTTCGTTCTCATTGGCAAAACCGGTACCGTAAATACGCTGTAACATTTTATTATTTTCATTGCCTCGCCAGTAGGCGCCGGCGACGCTCAATAGTTTGAATGCTTTTATCACACCTGTTGAAGGTATGTGCGGACCGCGGCATAAATCGATGTAATCTCCCTGTTTGTAAATGCTGACTTCTTGAACATCTCCGGGCAAATCATTGATTAATTCAACCTTGTAATTTTCATTTCTTTCGTCAAATAATTTTACTGCCGCCGCACGGGAAAGCTCTTCGCGGATGAAAGGATGATCAGCGGCGACAATTTTCTTCATGCGCTTTTCGATTTTAGGGAAATCATCCATGGTAAACGGCTCTTTATATTCAAAATCATAATAAAACCCGTCTTCAATGGAAGGTCCAATGCTTACTTTAGCACCCGGAAAAATTTCCTGAACGGCTTGAGCCATTACGTGAGATATACTATGACGAAGTATGGACAAACCTTCAACGGAAGATATATCTATTAGACCAATCGTCGAATCTCCTTTTATCGGTGAGCTTAAATCCGCAGGTATATTATTGATCTTAACAGCTATCGTATAGGCTAAGGATTCTTTTTTCCAGTTCTCCAGAGCTTTAGCGGCGGATATTCCTTCGTTAAAAGAAATTTCTTTATTATCAGGAAATGTAACTTTAATATTCATAACTTATAATAAAACTGTTTTGATTCATTTTAAAAGGGCACCACAACTTGCTGATGCCCTTGAAGTACTCATCTAAAGACATTCTTTGTATTAAATGGTAGGCAAGCAGGGATTTGAACCCTGGACATCCACCGCGTCAGGATGGCGCTCTCCCCCTGAGCTACTTGCCTACAAATCAAGTAAATATCTTATTTCCCAGTCTCTTTTATATTGGTCTTATTGACTATTTTGATTCCTCTGATTATGTAAACCAATCCGGAAAAAACAGTAAATGATGCCGTTAACCAAAAGAAAAGAGTTAAAATGCATTCATAACTTAAATTATGACTAAAAGCCTTATAAAGAAGTACCAGGAAAACTGTTCCTATTTGCAAAGTAGTAGTAACTTTACCGATTAAAGCCGGTTTAATTTCGAAAGTAATCGACATCAAGGTAAGAATTGCTATGCCAAGAAGTATCATGAAGTCTCTGCTGATTACTATTACAGTCAGCCAGCTCGGTACAATTCCTAAAATTGCCAGAGTCACAAAACTGGTAGTCAGGAGTAACTTGTCGGCAATGGGATCCAAATAAGAACCAAGTTTAGTTTGAGCGTTTAACAAACGCGCCATTGTACCGTCAAGTGCGTCAGTTAAACCGGCAATAATGAATATAATCAACGCATTGTAATATTTGTCCTGAATCAGGAAAATAACAAATATGGGAACGAGTATGATCCGAGTTAAGGACAATAAATTGGGGATATTCATTTATAGTTCTGTATTAATTTCCTTCAATTTATTTTGTCTCTACCTCTGTTTAGAGTTACCAGATATCGTGGTCTTCCTACCCACGCAAATTAGGTCCGTCCGGCAGAGTTTTGATTACTTTATTGACAACTTCTTCAATTACAGTTTCATAGGTCTCTTTAGATTTTCTTTCCAGCCCTTTGTGAGTTAAATCAAAATTTCTACTTGTGGATTTGCATTCGGCATTCCATAGAACTTCACCAGTCTGAGTACTTCGCAATTCACAACGAACCGCTATGGATATTGGAGAATAAAATATTTTTTTCGATTTATTGTCTTCGGTTAATGTGCAATACATTCCCGCATCAGCGCCTAGTAAATCTTTTAATACTTGAGGGTCAATGATGGATGAACTTTTCTTTAATTTTTTTTCTATATATAAATATTCCAGCTTTTTGTCGATTACATCCAACGGCAGTTTTGAATAACCCTTAAAGTAAAGTTCTTCAAACAGTCTGGAACGAAATAATTGGGAAGTTTTATCATCAAAAGTTTTATTTTGTACAGGAAGCAATGCAATTATCTTTGCCGAATTTTGATCATAATTAGGTTTTAAGCCATATGGTGAATTAGAGGAACATCCACTTACAGCTAAACTTCCAATAATTATTGTATACAGATAAATTTTTAAAATCTTCAAAGTTTTCCCTCTTCCTTTATTCGTTGCTACTCAATTTCTTTAGTTTTTCAATTTCTTCTTTTATGACTTTTTCTGCGATTTCCGGAACCAGTTCCCTGGCAATTCTTTCGATAATTTCTGCTGCCCGTTTTATAATTTCTTCATTAAGGTTGTTTGCATTTTGCGAATCTTCAATTACATCAACAAGAGTATATATTTCTCTTTTGTTATTTACATTATTCTCATAGCCACGGCCATCAACTACAATTATTTCCTGATTGCTGCCATTGTTCTGTTCATGATTTTTTTTATCTGCCATTGCCATGGAATCTGAATCCATAGTTGTCTCCTTCAGATCATTTTAATCAAGGAAGACAGCTATCATAATGCAAGAAACAGTTCAAGGAATATATAAAATGTCTTATTATTGAGGTAATATATATTTACCCAACAAATGGATAAATATTTTAATAGTTGACATCTCCACTGTCTTTCAGGTTTAATAGCAAAACATTAAACAAATACTTCCATAACCGACAAGTTAAAATAATGAAGCGTATATTAATAACCGGAGGCGCCGGATTTTTAGGATCACATCTTTGTGACCGATTATTGCAAGAAGGCAATGACATCATTTGTCTGGATAATTTTTTTACCGGCAATAAAAAGAATATCGCCCATCTTATGGGTCTTCCCCATTTTGAATTGATCCGCCACGACATTATCAATCCCATCTATCTTGAAGTTGATGAAATATACAATCTGGCCTGCCCTGCTTCTCCGGTGCATTATCAGTTCAATCCGATCAAAACTATCAAAACGAATGTTATGGGAGTAATAAACGTTTTAGGCATTGCGAAAAGGACAAAAGCAAAAGTTCTTCAGGCTTCCACCTCGGAAGTATACGGCGATCCTGAAGTGCACCCGCAAAAGGAATCCTACTGGGGAAAAGTTAATCCCATTGGAATCCGCAGTTGCTATGACGAGGGGAAAAGAGCAGCGGAATGTCTGATGATGGACTATCGGCGACAAAACTCTGTCAATACAAAAATAGTTAGAATTTTTAATACATACGGTCCGCGCATGGCAATCAATGACGGCCGTGTGGTAAGCAATTTTATAATTCAAGCCCTGCTAAATAAAAAACTCACGATTTACGGAGACGGTTCTCACACCAGATCTTTTTGTTATGTAGATGATATGATCACAGGATTAGTCAGTATGATGAATTCGGCCGATGATTTTTATGGGCCTGTTAATATCGGTAATCCCGGAGAATTTACTATTATGCAATTGGCGCAACTAATCATCAAATTAACAAAAAGCAATTCCGAAATTGATTTTCAGCCTCTTCCTGCGGATGACCCTGTTCAACGTAAACCTGATATAACGCTGGCCGGAGAGAAAATCGACTGGAAACCGCAAGTAGAATTGGAACAAGGTTTATTAAGTACAATTGATTATTTTCGTGAAGTATTAAAAACATTGTAATCAATCGAAGGAGATCCAATACTAATGAAATCAAAGAAAAAAATCCTTTGCATCGGGGCCGGTTATGTCGGCGGTCCTTCCATGGCAATGATTGCTTATAAGTGTCCCGATTATCGAATAACAGTGGTGGATATCAATCCTGATCGCATTGACGCCTGGAATTCGTCAGAGCTTCCCATTTATGAACCGGGATTGGAGCAAATTGTTAAAAAAACGCGCGGCAAAAATCTGTTTTTTGACAAAGATATTGAAAATCAGATAAAAGAAAATGATATTATTTTTGTCAGCGTGCATACGCCCACAAAAACTTACGGTACCGGTGCGGATATGACTGCTGATTTGCAGTACTGGGAAAAAACAGCTCGTCAGATTCTCAAGTATTCGCGGTCATCGAAAATTGTAATCGAAAAAAGCACTCTACCCGTGAAAACCGCCCTGGCCATGGAAAAAATTTTATCTTCGGCAAAAAGCAAATTTAAATTTGAGGTTCTCTCTAATCCGGAATTTATGGCAGAAGGTACTGCTATTAGCGATCTGGAAAATCCCGACCGCGTTCTGATTGGTTCTCATGAAACAAAAAACGGATTAAAAGCCCGTGCGGAATTGATTAAACTTTACTCCCGTTGGGTTCCAAAAGAAAATATTATTACATCCAATATCTGGAGCAGCGAATTATCCAAATTGGTAGCCAATGCCTTCCTGGCTCAGCGGGTATCATCGATTAATTCCATATCTGCTTTATGTGAGAAAACCGATGCTGATGTTTCCGAAGTAGCCAAAGCCGTGGGAATGGATAAACGGATTGGCGACAAATTTCTTAAAGCCGGCATCGGTTTTGGCGGATCGTGTTTTAAAAAAGATATTTTAAATCTTGTTTATCTTTGCCGTTTCTATGATTTGAAAGAAGTTGCTTCTTATTGGGAAAACGTTGTAAGGATCAATGAATATCAACAGGAACGTTTTGTCTCTAATATCCTGCACAGCATGTTTGGCACATTGGCTGGTAAAAAGATTTGTATACTTGGTTTTGCTTTTAAAGCAGATACCGGGGATACCAGAGAAAGCCCGGCAATTTATATTTCACAAAAACTACTCGTGGAACATGCCGAATTGATTATTTCCGATCCCAAAGCTCTAAAAAATGCTGTTGTTGATCTTTCGGGAATCAAAGGCAAAGTAAAATATATTGAAGACCCTTACCAGGCTGCAGCCGGCTGTCATGCTTTGGTCATACTTACCGACTGGGATTTATATCGGAAACTGGATTTCCACAAAATATATAAATCAATGGTAAAGCCTGCATTTATATTCGATGGACGTAACATAATTGACCATAAAAAATGTTTTTCTATTGGTTTTAACGTTTATCCCGTCGGCAAGCCTGCTTTAAGCCATTTTAAGGTCTGATATTATCAAGCAGCAATGAAGTCAAAAGCATTTTTTATCAGTTTTATTTCATTGCCTGCAGGAAGCATTATTATCGCCAAAACATCAAATCGCGATGCGGTATTATTAATATTATTCTTTTGAAGATACCATAGCGCCAGCTGAGACATCTTTTTCTGCTTTTTTATTCCTACTGCCTGTTCCGGGAATCCCAGTTCTCTGGATTTTCTTGTTTTGACTTCAATGAAAACAAGGAATTCTTTCTCCCGCGCGATGATATCTATTTCTCCGATAGCGCAGCGGAAATTCACTTCAATTATCCGATAACCGTTCTTTTTAAGAAAATCAGCCGCTATTTTTTCACCTTCTTGTCCTGTTTGAATTTTTGCCGAATCTTTCATCTTAAACGTTGAATTCCAGCTTGGTTTGATTTAAATATTTTACATGAAATGATTTGCGATGAATTTTACAAATGCCGAATTGTTTAATGGCGTCAAGGTGCTCTTTAGTCCCATAGCCTTTGTTTTGCTGAAAATTATACTGAGGAAATTGGCGATGATACATTTCCATGATCCGATCGCGGGATACTTTGGCGATAATTGACGCTGCCGCGATGGAAATACTAAGAGAATCTCCCTTAACAATTGGCTTTTGCGGCGTCAGGATGGGAATACGTTGATTGCCGTCAATCAAAAGAAAATCTGGAGAAGCGGGAAGTTCTAAAACAGCGTCGCGCATGGCCTGAAGGGTAGCTTGTAAAATGTTAACACGATCGATTATATCCGCATCAACAACCATCATGCCGATCGCAACGGCTTCTTTGTTGATGATTTCGTATAATTCTTCTCTCTTGCGGGCGGAAAGTTTTTTGGAATCTTTTATTTCAGCATTCAGATAACCGGGTGGAAGAATTACCGCAGCGGCGACAACCGGCCCGGCCAGAGGTCCCCTGCCCGCTTCATCAATACCGGCTATAATCTGATAACCTTCTTGATAGGCAATTTTCTCAAAAGTATCCATTGAAAAATTAATGGAATAAATCCTTTTCCTTTCCGCAAGACAGCCATACCAAGTTAAAAAATCAAACGAAATTGGTTTAATCTTAATTTAATACAAACTAGTATTAGTTCTTTGTAGCTTCCTTAATCCTTGCTTTTTTACCTCTTAATTCTCTTAAATAGTAAAGACGTGATCTGGCTACTTTCCCTCTGGTAATCACTTCAATCTGGTCAATAATCGGAGAATGCAAAGGAAATGTTCTTTCTACACCAACGCCATAAGAAATTTTTCTCACTGTAAAATTGGCTCTGCTACTACCGCGTTTCTTACGAATTACAACCCCTTCAAAAGCCTGGATTCTCTGCTTTTGGCCTTCGATGATGCGCACATGTACTTTTACCGTATCACCGGTTTTGAAACCGGGGATATCGCCTCTCATATATTCTTTTTCCAGCATTTCTATAACATTCATTTATATTTCCTCCTGCAATCATTGCATTATATATAAAATATATTAAATACTTATTACTCGATCTAAAACAATTGCTACTGCCGACCGCACGGCAAGGTGATTATAATTATCTTTGCCTCTTATAGGCTCTAAAAGATAATCTGCCGTATTTACCACTTCCGCGGCGATTCCCGATCCTGTGCCGAAAACAAGAAGATACGGTATATGATCATTTTTCAGCATTTCTCTAAGTTCGGCAAATTTTAAAAGATCACCTGAAAAATTAGCTCCGGTAACAACAACTTTCGGAGCATATCCCGTTTCATGGGAAATATCGGTTAAAACATCATGTAGACTATTTTCTATCTTTATCAATTCAAAAGCGGCCTGGCGGAATTTATTGAAAGTGGCTCCGTATCCTTTCTTCCAGTGATCGATAATTTGCTGTGCCAGATTTCTTTGCTCCGATATCGGGTTTACTATGTAAAAACAGTTTGCCGCATATGTTTTTGTAAGTCTCGCAATATCGTGAATATCCATATTGGCAATGGCCGTCGTTACAATTTGGCCTTCTTTATTGTAAACAGGATAATGTAAAAGAACTATGTAAAGCATCAATGCTTTTCCATTTAGGATTAAATTGTCCTAATTAACAGCGGGAAACCCATACATTATAAACTTCTCAAAATCAAGACTTTATATATCTTCCTGTTTAATTTCATCCAGAAATTTTTCATCTTCAGCCGAAAGTTTTATTTTTTCAAGTAAATCCGGACGACGTTGATATGTCCTTTTCAGCGATTTTCTTTTACGCCACAGTTCTATTTCGGCGTGATTTCCGGATAATAAAACTTCGGGAACTACCCAGTTTTTATATTCTGCCGGCCTTGTATATTGCGGATATTCCAAAAGGTTCGCGCAAAAAGATTCGTTGTTCGTTGAGTCAGGGTTTCCCAGGACATCGGGAATATAGCGGGAGACGGCATCAATTAAAACCATTGCAGGAAGTTCTCCACCGGTCAATATATAATCACCGATGGAAATTTCGCGGTCAACTAAATGTTCCCTGATCCTTTCATCAATACCCTCATAACGTCCGCAAATAATTATTATACTTTTCTTACCGGCTAATTCAGCTGCTATTTTTTGATTCAAAACCTCTCCCTGCGGAGTCATTAATACCACAATGGAATCATCTTCAGGATGCCTGATTTCATGGAGAGCCTTTTCCACCGGCTCAACTTTCATGACCATTCCGCAACCGCCTCCATATGGAGCGTCATCAGTCATTTTATGTTTGTCATCCGCCCAATTACGTATATCGTGCAGGGAAATACTTAAAATACGTTTCTCCTGAGCTTTCTTGATCAAACTAAAATTGAGTGGAGATGAAAACATCTCGGGGAAAATGGAGAGGACATCAAACTTGACCACTTTTTACAGCCCTTCCAGCAATCTGACTGTCATAACCCGACGAGTTATATCTATCTTACGGATTACCTCGGAAATTGCAGGGAGAAGGATTTCTCTTGCTGCTCCCTCGCAAACATAAACATCATTACTTCCTGTGGGAAAAACCGATACTATCCGGCCAATATATTCATTTTCTTCATTATAAACATCAAGCCCGATAATATCCTGCCAGTAATACTCTCCTTCGTGCAGTGTTTCCAGCATATCCTTCGGCAAAAATACTTTACAGCCAACTAACTTCTGTGCCGATTCCACATCCGGTATGCCTTCCAATTCGACAAATAACATTTTACCGGATAAAGAAATTTTTCTCAAATTAAAACGATTTTTTTCACCTGAACTTTCTTCAATATAAATAAATTTAAGCTGGGCAAAACTATTTTCTTTCTCCACATAACATAAAATTTTTAGACAACCATGGAGACCACGAGTTTTTACAATCTCTCCTATTGCAAAGAGATTCATTTCTGACCTATTCAATAATTTCTAAAACCGCCCTTTTATGCATTTTAGCAGAAGCAGCGCTTAGAATCATTCGAATAGCCTGGGCAGTTTTACCCTGTTTCCCGATTACTTTACCTAAATCTTCTTTTGCCACGCGCAATTCAATCACAGATGTTTGTTCACCAATTGTTTCTTTTACTTCAACCTTGTCTGGAACATCTACCAATGCCTGAGCTATATACTTGACCAATTCCTTCATCGTTATAACCTCCGCTGATTTAATTAAATTCTTTTTGAAAAACCATTATTATATCAATAATAATTTCAACGCTTAAACGACACGTGGCCATATAAAAACTCCAGATATTCCGCCTTGTAAATTATAAAAAAACAAACATTCATCTTATTTAATTCCAGCTTCAATGCCTTTTGTTTTCAGTAAATTAGCTACTGTCAGGGTTGCTTTTGCACCCTTTGACAACCACTCCCGAATCCTCTCTTCCTTTACCACGATTTCCGCGGGATTCTTTTTGGGATCGTAATTACCTAATATTTCTAAAAATTTTCCGTCTCGAGGGGAATCTGTATCAGTTGCCACAATTCTATAAAAAGGTTTACTTTTCGCACCCATACGAGTAAGTCTAATTTTAACAGCCATTGATCTTAAATAATACCTCCTTAAAATGATAATTATTTTATATCTTTTCTTAGCATAGTTTTTTCTATTTTAAAAGGGGAAATTACGCATCAATGATTTAACACCTTTTTTTTGGTTAAATTTTTTCATCATTTTTTTAATTTCCATATAATTTTTCAATAAAAGATTTACATCCTGAACCGTTGTTCCGCTACCTAAGGCGATTCTTTTACGCCGTCGTCCGTCGATGATCAAGTAATCATAACGCTCTTTTTTTGTCATGGAATCGATTATAGCGGTAATTTTAACCAATTCTTTGTCGTCGGGCTCAATATCTTTAAGCGCCTTCATTTTTCCCAAACCCGGAACCATTCCTAATATATCTTTCATTGATCCCATTTTCTTGATTTGGGCTAGTTGATTGCGAAAGTCTTCCAGCGAAAAATTATTTTTCCTGATGCTTTTTTGCAACTCAAGAGCCGTCTTATTGTCAATATTGGCCTGTGCTTTTTCCACCAGAGTAAGAATATCGCCCATTCCCAGTATTCGGGAGGCCATTCTTTCCGGGTGAAACACCTCAAGGTTATCGATTTTCTCACCTATGCCTACAAACTTTATTGGTTTTCCGATAACTGATTTGAGAGACAAAGCACTTCCGCCGCGTGCGTCGCCGTCCATTTTTGTCATAATGACGCCGTCAATACCGATTAGCTCATTAAATTTTACTCCGACATTTACGGCGTCCTGTCCGGTCATCGCATCCGCCACATAAATAATTTCCGCCGGATTTACTTTTTCTTTAATTTTCGTGAGTTCTTTCATCAAGAGCTCATCAATATGCAACCTTCCTGCTGTATCAATAATGATTACTTCATAACCATTTTTTCTCGCTTGTTCGACTGCCTGAACGCAAATCTCCACAGGATCTTTAAGACCATGTGAATCAAAAACGCCTGTATTTATCTGTTTGCCCAGCATGGCCAGTTGTTCAATGGCGGCGGGTCGATAAACATCTGCCGATACAAGATAAACCTTTTTTTGTTCTTTTGATAGCAAAAGGGCCAGCTTTGCTGCAGTTGTGGTTTTGCCGCAGCCCTGCAATCCAACGAGCATGATTGGAGCAGGAATTCGGGATCCGAATTTGATATTAGCGCTAACCCCTCCCATAAGATCAACCAAACGTTCATGAACAATTTTGACTATTTGCTGTCCGGGAGTAATACTATCGAGAACTTCTTTTCCGATTGCCCGTATTCGGATGTCTTCTATAAAATCTTTAGCTACCTTAAAATTAACATCAGCTTCCAAAAGCGCCATACGGATTTCTTTAAGCGATACATTCACATTCTCTTCGTTTAGAATTCCGCGGCCTTTTAATTTTTTAAAAATATTCTCTAATTTTTCAGAAAGATTTTCGAACATAATCAAATAACCATAACCTGATATTTATTTTAGTTTTTCTTTTCTTCATCATCAACAGATTTGATGATACAATTTAGCCCGGTTTTTTGAAATATTTTTTGCGCTGCTTCCTGTGCCTGAACTTTATTTTCGAAACCGGGAACAAATACGCGAAACAAAATTCCTTTTTTCTTATTTTCAATCTTAACCACTTGTGATGTAAAACCTAACGAGTCTATTTTTTTGCCTATCTTATTGGCTTTATTTTTTTCCTTTAAAGAGACTACTTGAATCATGAATTTCTGCTTACTGTAAACCATAGCAGGAGTTACTTCTTTTCCTTTGGGCTCACTTTTCTCTTTATTTTTCTCGCCGACAACCTCTGCCTGTTTCTGAACATCTAATTTATAATCGCCAACTTGAGATTCTGAAAATGTTGCTTGCTTATCGGTAATCGATTCTTCATTTAAAACACCTTTTTTATTGGTAAGGGTGCTGTAAAAAGTTAGATCAATATTTTCCTGCGATTGAGGCTGCTTCTGCGCGCTTTTATTATCTGATGTGCCTGGGGCAGCCTTGATTTTAGCCGGTCGCCAAACCAATGATAAAACCGTTTGAGGAAAGGCAGCGATTTTCTCCGGGTAAACATCAATGTTTTTACCGACTTCAATGCCGAATAAAAAAGCCGTACATAAAAGAGCGGACATACCGACAACGATGATGATTAATCCTGCTTTTCCTACTTTTAATTCAAAGTTCTTAATATTTCCGGAAGCCATCGATTCTACTTTAAATATATTTTAATAAATAAAGAGTATAAACCCCACATTGCTTCGCCTGTTCAGTATCCCTCTCCACTTCGGGGATTGTTCCCAATCTCGATGTTATCGGGATTGGATAGTTCGACTTACTCTTCATACTTCGCTTCGCTTGTCTTCAGAGAATCTCACTACGCCTTACGCTTCAAACTTCATTTCGACTCATCGGGATTAGTTTTACCACGGCGCTATGCGCCTGGTATAATTCGTCCAGCAATCTTCAGCGCACTACGTTTCTGAAGCTTGGGTCTCATTATCAGCTTGGCTCACTACATTTTTTCCGGTGCGCTCACACCTAAAATATTCAAAGCATTCTGTAAGACAATTTTTATTTCCATTATCAGGAACAATCTCGCCGCGGTCAGTCCATCATTTTCTGAAATTACTTTATTTTTGTTATAATAGCTATGGAAAACTCCGGCTAACTCATTTAAATAAAAAGGAATGCGGTGAGGCTCTAAAGATTTAGCGGTTCCATAGATAGTTTCAGGATAACGCACCAGCATTTTGATCAATGTTTTTTCTTCCGGTTCTCTCAAAAAAGAAAGATCGGTATCAGCGTAAACCGGCATAGCAATGCCACGCTCCTGCGCCATTTTCAAGATGCTGCAAATTCGCGCGTGGGCGTATTGCACATAATATACGGGATTTTCATTGGATTGCTTTTTGGCCACTTCCAGATCGAAATCAAGATGGCTGTCGGATCTGCGCATGAGAAAATTATAGCGGGCGGCGTCCCTGCCAACTTCATCAAGCACTTCCCGCAGAGTTACAAATTCGCCGGAACGCGTGGACATTGCCACAGGCACTCCGCTCCGAAGAAGATTTACTAATTGAACAAGAATTATTTTTAAAGATTCTTTACTGTAACCCAGTGCCTGAATTCCCGCCCACATACGCGGCATATAACCATGATGATCCGCGCCCCAGATATCAATAACCGTATCAAAACCGCGGGCAAATTTATTCTGATGATAGGCAATGTCAGCGGCAAAATATGTCGGTTCACCGTTTTTACGGATGACAACCCTGTCTTTTTCATCACCGAAATCAGTTGTTTTAAACCACAATGTCTCGCCGTCGGAATAAACAAATCCCTGCTTTTTCAATTTATCCAGTAGTTTAGTCACTCCATCGTTTTTATATAATTCTTTTTCGCTGAAATACTCATCGAAGACTACGCCAAAATCTCTCAAATCAATTTTAATTTCTTCCAGAATTATCTGTCCGGCAATAGAAGTAAAATAGCTTATTGCTGCTTCTTCGGTGGAGTGCAGATATTTCTCACCTTCTTCTTTAATAATTTTACCGGCAATATCTTTGATATAATCGCCGCGATAACATGTCTCCGGAAATTCAATTTTTTCGCCCAGCAATTCCCGATAACGCAACAGGACTGATTTACCTAAATTATTCATCTGGTTGCCGGCATCATTGATATAATATTCTTTGGAAATTCGATAACCGACGGTTGTCAGCAGATTAGTAATGACATCGCCGACAACAGCACCGCGGGCATGACCGATATGCAAAGGTCCGGTAGGATTGGCGCTGACAAATTCCACCTGTACTTTTTTACCGGCGCCATAATTGAGAAATCCATATTTTTCTTTTTGATCGTCAATATTTTTTAAAGCTTGCTGCCAGACATCGTCTTTGATGAAAAAGTTTATAAAGCCGGGACCGGCTATTTGCGTTTTTTCAATAATACTTCCCTTATCGAGAAGATTTTCCTGAATTATCTGCGCGATTTTACGCGGATTCTGTTTGATTTGCGCCGCCAGAATCATAGCTGTATTTGTAGCGTAATCTCCATGTTCGGGATTTCCGGTCGGTTCCACTTCCAGATACGGCAGGGAAAATTCGGGAAGCTGTCCTTTTTGGAAGGAAATATTCAGGGCGTTTTCCAGTATATTAATAATTACATTTTTCATAATTTTTCTTACACCTTATAAAAAAAATGACAAGCAGTTATAAATATCATTTACTGCTTGTCACTGCAAGTTGAACTGTTAAACATTTATGAAACTTGCTGGTCTTTTCTTACAGCGTCGTCGATTTGGTTGTCCTTAATGGACATATCGCGGGAATAATCGGGACAATGAACAAATCCCTGAGCATCCGTCGAGACACTGAATCTTTTCTGACAATTGCCTCTCCAGGCGCAAATAGCGCAATATTTTCTTTCCGTACCCATGAACAAATCCTTTTCTTAAAAAGTAATCAAAATCAAGTTGTCAGGCTTTCGGACTTCTTTAAAAATATCTATAGAGATATAATCCTTATGTCAAGAAATTTCACTTTTCTTCTCTCAAAACCGGTTTTTAAAAATTTCATTATCCGTAATTTTGATAAATATTTACAAAAATAACTATTCCAGTCTTCGATCCTTCCAAAACAGGACATTATTTTTATTTGCCAGTCCGAGGGGTGAAAAGGCTTTGCCTGAATTTTTACAATCCGCACCTGTACATACACCACCGGCAGGGGTTCCTCCTTTACGGCGGTCAGTATCAACTCCTTCTACGCCACCATAATCACCCGGGGAAAATCCGCTGCTTACTGTTATATAAAGATCGGCAGCCGAAACTCCCCCCGGTCTCATGGAAACGACAGGCGCGGAAGGAATTCCTGTTCCGATTACCATGCTGCTTGCCGCCCCACCATTTAAAGCGGGAGCTGCAGTTGTAAAATTTATTCCATAGAGAAGTGCATGTCCCTGTTGATTGCAGGATGCTGTTTCCGAACTGCTTGTCGGCACGTAAGTCGTGAAATATACTACACCTCCGTATACAAGGGCTTCCGACAACGACTTTTCTCCGTCTGCTCTAAAATTAATGTAATATCCTTTTTCACTACTAATCGTTCCGCTACAATCGGTAACTGAATTGCAATATTTAGTACCCGGATTAGTAACATTTTTCAATCCACTGAGAGTGTTCATTGTGGTGAAGTCGTCCTTTACGGCAAAAAATCTATCGAAAGAAGAGTCACTGGGGATACTCATGGGATCATTTTTATCGCCCGTGCCCCAGTAAACCCAGAAATTTTCTTTTCCATCCCAGGCCCCGGACGGAGAAGAGTAAATCGGCTTTCTTGGAGAAATAGTGCTTCCGTCAAACATTCGCGCTCCGCTCCAATTACTGCTGGTGCAACTGGCAGAAGATGAATATTTGCAGAATTTAAATCTCCACATATTGCCGCCGAGATCACCAATATAGGCCGTGTCGATAAAACCGTCGTTATCGGTGTCGGCAATGCCCGGGTCGGCGGGAATACTGTATTTCATATTCGTGTTTGTGGTGTTGGCATCACTGCTGCCCAACGTGAAGCTCCAGAGAATCTGCCCGTTACTTAAATCGACGACGAAGAATCCCTTGCCCCGGCAGTCACATGTCGCGCAACTTGTCGTCGAACAGCTCGAACCATTGTAACCGCCGCCGATAAAACCAACCCATTTTTCCACCGCTGTGGCCGGTGTTTTGGAAGTATCCCAGTGATCGATTATCTTGCCGATGACCATTTTGCTCCAGGCGTCACCCAGATAAGGACCGCGCGATGATTCTATGGCACCGTTAGTTCCGCTTCCGGTGAGATGCCACATAAATGACGGGCTTAAGGGATCCGTCATGTTGAGAGCATAGTATCCGCAATAATAAGGGTAATAGGTGCTGTCGTATTCGGAATTAAAAGTTGAATCGCAGTACTGAGAGTTGCTCCAGGTATAGGGGTTTGTTCCTCTGCCTTCTCCGAATACCAGCACTGTCTTCCAATCTGAAGAACTTTTGCAAGTTCCGTTACCGGAACCCAGCCAGACATTCTGCACATTCACTTGTCCATCAACAAAAAGCTGATGGGATAGTGTGGAAGGATCGTTGCTATGGACGATCATTCTCAATTTAGGCAAAAGATTCGGCGGAACAAAACTCCAGGCCTCCGACATATCCTTGGTTTTAAAGGCGTGCAGCTGACCGTCATTGGCCCCGACGACAATCAGGCGTCTACCCTGATCGTCAGAAGAACTGCATGATGATGCCCGGCAGTGGCTGCCGCGAAATTCGGTGAATGCCGATGTTGATTTTCGCTCAGTACATCCCGAACTATAAATGTCGCGGGTGTCGAAGAAATAGGCAGAAGGGGTTGTTACGGCAACAGGTGTGGAACGAAAAACATCTCCCAGTTTAAAAATGCCCATCCCGGCCTCGCTGTCGGGATTGTAGGCTGAAAGACCCTGAATATAGCCAACCACGGCATCTCTTGAGGCAGTATCCGAATAGCCAAAATATGAGGGATCGATACTCGTACTGAAAGATATAAGTGAGTTGCCGCCGGCCATTGTTTTAATCGTCCGGGTGGAGCCGTCTTTCATTTGAAGATTTAAACCGGCATCTCCGTTTGTTACCATGCTTCCCACCGAGCCGTCGGTGTTTATAGCATACTTTTTTAAATGCCCGTGCCAGAAGGGATCATCGGCTATGGGTTGAAAGGAAGCCTCATAAATATAATTTTCGTCCGCAGTTCTTGATAACTGAACGGAGGACTGCGTAAAGGAGTATGTTGATTCGCGAATGATATTCAGAGCCGTTTTTATAGCAGCGGTCAGGGCGGAGGTATCTGCCGCGATAAAGGCATATCCGCCAAGTGAGTTTCCACCGGGATCATTCGCCGCGGCAAGACAACCGATGGTTTTATTATCACAGGGGTAGCTGGAAGCCGGGCTTGTCGTTGAAGCTTGACAACTTGTTATTCCTGATGGATAAAACGAACCGGAAGCAATAGAGTAGCCAGTTGTCGTGCCTGAATTAGTTTCATCGGGATTGTCCGTTCCTCCGTAGTAAGCCATCCAGTTGAGAGTATTCTTGCTCCAGCTCTGCATATTTTGTCCAAAACCGATAACAAACACTTTATAGCCGGCGTCGGCCAGCAGTTTGGCTTTGGCAACGGATTCCCTTCTTCTCTTATACTGATCTTTTTGAGTTTCATAGCCGGTTCCAGTACATCCAAAGGTATCGTCTCCGTCGGAAATCAGAATGACAAATTTCTTGCGGCAGAGCTGCTGCTGGGCAGTTTCCGTTGATTTATGGTAATCCAGATACAATTTTGCCTCATTGAGACCAGCCGCCAGATGCGTGCCGCCTACAGCAGTTTCGTTGCCCACGGCGGCAGTATTGGTGCACGCCGAAAGAGATGAGTAAGGACAGGAGTTTTTATCCCGGCAGTAAATACAACTGTAAAGGGTATTGATAGGAGCGATCAGAGTATTACAGCCTGTCTGCCAGCTTTCATTCGTGGTAGTGGTGCTGCCGCAATCTTCAGCACAACTGGGTGACGTGCATAAATTGGTGCAGCCGGTTGTGTAACAGGGGTTGT
Organism: Deltaproteobacteria bacterium HGW-Deltaproteobacteria-2; assembly: GCA_002840505.1. Taxonomy (NCBI): domain Bacteria; class Deltaproteobacteria; species Deltaproteobacteria bacterium HGW-Deltaproteobacteria-2. Next base: position 192,016 of record PHBC01000002.1, read on the forward strand.
TGCAGGGAATCGCGCAGGCTACCGTGCAGCCCAGGGACTGGCATCTTTTTGAGCATCCGGGGATAGCTATGGAGCAGAATCCGCCGCGGCAAAAGCCCAACAAATCTTTACACCCGAACGGAACGTCGTCAGGAACACTGCAGTCTTCGTGGGCAAAATAAGTATCGGCAGAATGATAACTATTGCAGAATCCGTCTTTGCAGTCGCCTGGGTATCCGCCAGTACAGTTGCCATAAGCCTGATTGGGGGTAGAGCACGAGGAAGCAGCATAAAAAGTCGGGCCGCTGACGGCGCTGTCGCAAAAGCCGTCAGTTCTTCCGCAACCGGTGCCGGTGCAATGTACCGTGTCTGAAGTGCAGGCTGCACTGGACGAGTAATAGGTAAATGCTGCGGTGGAACTGTCACAAAAGCCGTCATCGCGTCCGCAGGAGCTACCGGCACAGTTTATGGCGTCCGCGGTACAGTTTGTATTGGCCGAGTAGTAGTTTATTCCTGTGGTAATAGCGCTGTTGCAAAATCCATCGGTGCGTCCGCAACCGGTGCCGGTACACGCAGACTTGTTCGGTACACAATCACTTGTCGCTCCGTATACCTTCGTTCCTTCCGCAGAAGTTTGCGCGCAGTTATAGAACCTCATGTAGCCGAATCTAACGCCCAGAGTGGCTCTGTCGTCGGAATTAATAACGCTGTTATTGGTATCGTCTAGAATATCTTGAATCACGCGCTTGGCAATGGTTACCTTGCGGCAATCCGTGGTATATCCGGAATGGCTCGTATCGTTATAAAAAGTCGTTCCGGAACAACTGGTGGTCCCATATCTTATCTTGGTACCACTTGAGTTTGCAATGTTCGTCGGATCCGCGAGCATAGAGCCGGAAAGATCTAAAAGAATCAAGGCATCCGGATCATTGGTTGAGCTGAGCAGTTCTTCCTCGCCTGTTGTTGCGTATATCCCTCCGTTAAAGAAACAAAGAAATGTGATCAGAAACATGAACAGCAACAGATAAAACTTATGATTTTTCATAATACCTCTAATATCCGGAGATGTAAAAATTTTAGGGACCCATTTGGACCGGCCCGTAACCGAGTCCGACTCCAATAGTGACTCTCGTACGACTCTGTGTGTTTTCACCGACCACGTTCGTATCATACCTGGCCAAGCCAAGTTGTTGACTGCCCATAACTTCCATGCCTTCTATCGGGACAAACTCAGGACCTTTGGACGCCGGCCCCGGTGTATATACGGTATATTTAGAATATGCGTCGATAATCGAATCATCAGATATAGTATTGATGACCCCGAGATTGAGGGGATCAAATCTCTGTGTCAAACGGTTAATGCCTTTTTCCGCCGCGATCAGCGCTTTTTTGTCACCGAGCATCCGCGAACTTTCCAAGATGTCTCCTGTGGACAACGAGATAACCAGAGCTCCCAGAGCGATCAGGATAGAGATGGCAATTAGGGCAAGAACAAGGGCAAATCCTTTTTCAGATTTAATTAATCTTTTGTTGGATATCAGCATAAAAAGCTCTCTTTGATTAAATTTTAACTTTCGGTGCATGGTTCCGGACAATTACACTTGTCGAGTAAACCATTACTTTCCGTTTTCCTGTTGTAAGATCGGGGTTTTCTGCTTCTACGACGAGTGTAATCATAATCCTCCGGATAGCCGGTATTCCGGTTGTGGGACTGCTGTAATCACTGGCCATCGCTTCAGTTATTTCCGCTCCGGCTCCGTTATAGTACCTGAATACGGGAACAGCCGGATTGAAGTTGTTATTTATTACCCTTACATTTCTTGTTGTTCCACTGTATGCCGGAGCACCAAGAAAAGAATAGCCGTATCCGCATCTCGTTCCCCGTCTAATATAAAGGGAACCAGGAATATATTCGTATTTAATAACTTCGTTAGAATCTGCAACACTTCCATTTTCATTAATATCCATCTGGATCGTTATGGAATTTTTAGTTGCTTCCTGAATTCCCCTGTAATCAGAATGATCAGCTACCGCATTGCAATATGTATTAAGCCAGAGCTGACTATCAGGAATGTATAACGGGTTAAAAGATGCCATGCGTATTTCCATAGCCATCAGGTCCAGAGCGGTTTTTTCATCCTGCTGGGCGGCTATTCTTCTTTCTATACCCGCGCTGGACTTCTGGGTTAAGTTAATCATTGAATATATTGCCGCAATCAAGACTGTTCCTATAATCATCGTTACCAACAGTTCAATCAGAGTAAAGCCCTTTTTATCACCCATAAAGTATCTGCCGCCTTGCTTATACTAAAATTTATATCTATCCTGTCTTGTTACTATCATGTTCTCGGTTATTCCCGTGCTGTTCAAGGGCGGCCACTTGACATTAATTGTCACCCGCCAGGCATTGGTTCCTGTTCCCAGGCTGGCAATGGTCGTATTCACTAAAAATGGTATATCTCCTTCAATGGCCGTTTCCTGCCCGCTAGGATAAACTGTTTTTTCCATTGTGCCTTCAGTGACTAAAGCTGATGGATTCATGATGATCGCTTCTCGTCTCTCCAGTTCGCTGTACAAGATTCCTGCCGCTCTGCCCAGATAGTCAGATTTGGCCACTGTTTTCCATGACGTATCCTGAAGAAAAGTAATTGAAATCACTGCTGTAGTTGTCAATAGAACGGCTACCAGCATCTCGACAATGGTTATGCCGCGTTTATCGAAAATAATGTTTAACATAGGTTCTTCCCGTAACATTGAAGGTTATGTTTGACGCAGAGCTTAATCCGTTGCCCAATTGTATATGTCCACTTACAGGGTCTATTGTACCTCTTCTCTCACAATTTATTGTTGCCGCACCGGAGGTGATTGTCCCAACAGAAGGAGAAAAAAGACTTATTTCTTTAATTTTGATATCCGGTGCAAACGAGGCGGGTGTTTTGGGTCCGATTGTATTAACCGTAACATTGCCGGCAGTGTCCATCGTCGTGACTGACATAGTATAATTATTGTGATCTATATCAAAGGTAATCGTATAAACACTGCCACCTATTCCCGAATCGGACATCGCTTTTTTTCTCATCAGCAAAAAGTCCGCTTGCATTTCGGCCGTTGCGGCTTTTAAATTATTATTAGCTGTATAACGACTCCACGAAAAAACTGCAATTGAAGTCAGTATGGCTATAATGCCCATTATAATTACCAATTCCAAAAGTGAAAAACCTCTTGATCTTTGCATGTCACCTTTTCCCATCTATCAGTTCCGTCAACTCAATTTCAGGGATTGCTCCGTCTCTTAATCTTCCATCCGGCAATATGATGGCAGGGGTTCCCGAAATACCGAGTGACACGGCAAGTTTTATTGAATTATCGATCTCATCAGTCTTGCAGTCTGTTCTTGATATCACTTTTCTTGCAAAGTTATCTTCCAGCATTTGCAAAGACTTGTTGCACAATATGCTCTTTGATTTCCAATAAGCATCTTTATGTATATTCAGTGGGGAAAAATTAATATAAAAGGCGATATCTTTTCTTTTCACAACAATTTGCTTCATGGTTTGATGAAGCTGAAAGCAATAGGGACAATCCGGATCGGCAAAGATAATAACCTTCTTTTTGGCGTTACTTTCCCCAAGGATGATACTTTTTTCAATAGGTATTTTATATACGTCAATTCTCTTTTTATCTTTAACTGCCGTTATTCTCTCCATTGTCATATTGTACATGTCTGTGGTTTTCCACATAGGTCCGGAAATCAGATAATTTTTATCGGAGGAAAGATAAAAAACACCTGTCCTTCCCCTATTGTCAAAAACTATCTCACAAAGCCCTTTAACCGGTGTTTCATTGATGTCCAGTAATTTTCCTTCCGGAGCATTCAATTTCGTTGCGATAATATCTTTAATTTCTTGAATGTTCGGGAAGATGCATTCCCTGTTTACTTTATTCTCCGGTTTTTCTGCAGCAAGACAGTTTTCTGAATAAATAGAAACAAAAAGAAAAATACACGAAAAAATAATATTGAAAATTTCAGATTTTTTTATAAAAAATCTCCTTTCTTTTTTTTCTTGCTTTGGCAATACATCACAATCTTTTTGCTAAAATCAAACATCAATATTTACATCCGTAAATTTAATAACTTATAAAGAATGTTCTGGTAATTGCTTCCCCCCAAAAAACATAAGCGACTACAGCTGCCGCCAAAAAAGGACCAAAAGGTACCGCATATTTCATGTCTTGTTTCTTGATAATCATTACGGATATACCGATTAATGCTCCGGCAAAAGAACTGAATAAAAGAATAAAGATTATGGATTTCCATCCTAAAAATCCGCCAATCATAGCCAAGAGCTTAATGTCTCCCCCGCCCATTCCTTCACGTTTGGAAATAAATTCATACACAACGGCAATCCCAAAAAGAATGCCGCCGCCGATTAATATGCCAAGTAAAGCTTCCAGCCAGGGTATCTTTACTAAAAAAATTGCCGCCAGAGTAAATATTGGTATTCCCGGTAATGTTAAAATATCGGGGATAATCTGATGATCCAAATCTATAAAGGTAATAACAATTAAAACTGCAATAAAAATGAAAAAAACTAGAAATTTTAATGTCAAACCGAATTTTATAAATATTAGCACCGCCAGCAGCGCTGTAATTAATTCCACCAGCGGGTAACGCCAGGATATGGGTTTATCACAATAGCGGCATATACCCTGTAGAAAAATGAAACTGATTATAGGGATGTTGTCATAGAAACGAAGAGGATGATGACAGTGGGGACATTGGGAACGTGGTTTTACAATCGACATTTTGGCCGGTAGTCGAAAGATACAAACATTTAAAAAGCTTCCAATGGCCGCGCCAAAAATGAAAACAAAAACATTTAAGAACATAGTTTTATCCCTATTCCCTCTTGTTAAATTTGTTACTTATAATTTTTTTTAAAGCAGATTTGCTGAAAATTGCCAATCGGCTCTGGTACATTATTCTACTTTTAAAATCTATCCGTCTTTTCTCCCCCAATCATACTTTATTTCACTGCCATGCGCAGGTAGCCGATACTCATCCGGCTCATTATAATTATAAACTTCTGTCGGTGTATTAATAACTATGGCTTCTTCTTCGGAAATGCATTTGAAACCATGATAAACAAAAGCCGGAATATGCACCAAAACGGGATTATGGCATCCTGCAAATATTTCATTAATCTCACCAAACGTAGCCGAATCTTTGCGGCTATCGTAGAGGACTATCTTCATCATTCCTTTGACTACCGCCATATTATCAGCCTGTTTTTTGTGATAATGCCAACCTTTGACAACTCCAGGATAGGCTGTGGTCATATACACCTGACCGAATTTTTGAAAAAAATTATCATCCGCGCGCATGATTTCCATCAACCGGCCACGCTCATCAGGAATTACTTTCAGTTTTTTTACTATTACGCCATCGATCATATTTTGTTCGCTCCTGTTTTTGCAACCATATTACCGGCGGATTGCAAGGATTCAAAAGTTCCTGCATCCGACCACCAGCCATCCAGCACATCCCATTGCATCTTTCCTTCTCTAATGTAAAAATTATTCACATCGGTAATCTCCAACTCTCCGCGCTCTGAAGGTTTTAGCGACCGGATAAATTCAAATACCCGGTAATCATACATGTAGATACCGATTACGGCATAGTTGGAAGCAGGATTGGCTGGTTTTTCTTCCACACTAATAATTTTCTTTCCCTCAAAGACAGGGACGCCAAACCTCTGAGGATCGGACACTTCCTTCAATAATATTCTGGCGCCCTCTTTCTGCTTAAGAAATTCTTCTGCCGCAGCCCGGATATTTGTCTCAATAATATTATCTCCTAATACTACGACTATTTTGTCCTTATCGGCAAAATGTTCGGCCAGACTCAAAGCCGCAGCAATGCCACCTTCACCTTGCTGATATGTATAGTTAATATGCTTAAGACCAAATTCTTTGCCATTTTCCAGCAGACGTAAAAAATCACCGGCATTATTTCCTCCGGTAACAATTAATATTTCTTCAATTCCGGCATTAACCAAAATTCTGATGGGATAATAAATCATCGGCTCATTATAAACCGGAAGCAAATGTTTATTAGTTACCTTTGTCAGAGGATAAAGCCTGCTGCCTAATCCACCGGCAAGAACAACTCCTTTCATGATTTCTCCTTAAGTCGCATTTATTTTGAATACTGATTTTTTTCTTATCATATCTTAGTCTTTGTCGACAATAAATTTCTTTGCAACTTAAAAGGTAATGAGGTATTAATTTAAAGTTATGAATGACGAACATTTTATGAAACTGGCTATTGCGCTTGCCCGGAAAGGACTTTTTTACGTTGGTCCTAATCCCATGGTTGGCGCTGTAATAGTCAAAAACGGCAGGATTATTGGACGAGGTTACCATCAACGATATGGCAGGAATCATGCCGAGATAAATGCTATCCACGATGCCGGAAATAATATCGCCGGTTCGACACTCTATGTTACTTTAGAACCTTGCTGCCATGAGGGAAAAACACCTCCGTGCACAGACAGCATCATCAAACATAAAATTGCTCGCGTTGTTATCGGCGCAATAGATTCTAATCCTCTTGTCTCGTGCCAGGGCATCAACTATTTGCAAAGCTGTGGCATAGAGGTTAAAACCGGCGTTCTGGAGAATGAATGCCGTAAACTCAATGAAAAATTTTTCCATTATATGGAAACAGGCCTGCCTTTTGTCACAGTAAAATACGCCCAGACATTGGATGGCCGCATAGCTACAGCAACTGGCGAATCCCAATGGATAAGCTCGGCAGCTTCTCTAAAATTCGCTCACCAGCTAAGAGCGGAACATGACGCCATTTTAGTCGGCCGGAAAACAGTGGACAAAGACAACCCCGAATTAACGGTACGTCTTGTAAAAGGCCGCAATCCTCTGCGCGTTATTGTTGATTCCGAATTAAAAATTTCTCCCAAGGCTAAAGTTTTGCAAAATACCTCTCGAGTTCCAACCGTTATCGCGACAATTAAAAAATCAGACGAACCAAAATTTAAAAAACTTTCCTCTTCCGGTGCGGAAATCTTATCTGTCAAAGCCGATAAAGATGGACGGGTTGATTTAAGAGCATTATTTAAATTTCTTGCCGAAAGAAAAATATCATCTGTTTTGGTTGAAGGCGGCGCTCAGATAATTACTTCAGTATTAAAAAATAATTTAGCCAACCGGATAGTAACTGTTATTGCGCCGAAAATCATCGGCAAAGGCATTGAAGCAGTGGGCGATCTCAATATTAGAAACCTGGGCTTGGCAAAAATATTATCTATCCAAAAGGTATCGAGGTGCGTAAATGATATTATCATCGACAGCCGATTAAAATGACCCCCGATAAAGGGGATGATGTCTAACTTTATAAATTATCGATTAGCTTTTGCGCAGCCTTAATTCCGTCGAGTGCTGAGCTGACAATTCCTCCGGCATATCCGGCTCCTTCACCGCAAGGATAAATGCCTCCGATACTTTCGCTTTGACCATCACTGCGGCGACAAATTCGCAAAGGCGAAGAAGTCCTCGTTTCTACTCCGATCAAATGGGCATCTTCGGTAATAAATCCGGGCATTTTTTTATCGAATTTCTTGATGCCCTGCCTTAAAGAAACTGTTACGAATTCCGGCAGCACATCCTCAAGCGCGGAGGGCTTTACACCGGGAAGAAAACTTGTCTTACCGACGGCACCTGCAGGATTCTCCTGCAAAAAATCAGTTATCTTCTGTGCCGGCGCATGATAATTGCTGCCTCCTGAGATAAAAGCTTTCTTTTCCCAAATTTGACGAAAATCAAGTCCGCTAAGGTGCCGATCATCGGATGCAAAGTCATCGACACGGATATTGACAACTATGGCGCTATTGGCAAATTCACCGGAGCGCCGGGCATTGCTCATGCCATTGGTTATAACAAAACCGGGAGAAGCGCCGCAGCCAATAACTGATCCGCCCGGACACATGCAAAAAGTATATACAGAACGATGTAAATCAGAAATTGAAGCTGTCAAAAAATATTCTGCGGGTGGTAATTGCGGATGATTACGCCATTTACCATACTGGATGGAATTAATTAATTCCTGAGGATGCTCTACACGTAATCCCATGGCAAATGGTTTGGATTCCATTTTGACACCACGCTCAAAAAGTTTCCAATAAGTATCATCGGCGCTTTGACCAATCGCTAAAATAACATTATCCGTTTTGATTTCTTCTTTTTCATTAATCACAACCGCCGATATAGTTTTTTGATGGATTAATAAGTCGGTTGCCCGCGCTTTAAATTCAATTTTGCAACCCCTCTCCAGGAGAGTTTTTCTCAAATTCACAATTATTTGCCGGAGTTTATCAGTACCGATGTGCGGTTTGGCTTCAACAATAATTTCTGATGATGCACCCATTTGCACTAAAACCTTTTTTACCCACAAGGCATAGGGATTCTTTGTTCGACTGGTAAGTTTTCCATCGGAAAAAGTTCCCGCACCTCCTTCACCAAAAAGAACATTGCTCCGGGGATTAAGAATACCCTGTTCCCAGAATATCCTCACATCTTTAACGCGTTCTTCTATTGGCGCTCCTCTTTCCAAAATGATCACCGGAATATTTCTTAAGGCAAGAACATAAGCAGCAAAAAGACCAGCCGGACCACTGCCGATAACTACTACAGGAAGTTTCTGTGGGGAAACCAAGGAAAGAGTCGGGATTCCCGATTTATATTCCTCTCCCGTCGATTGAATTTCCTCCTTAAATTCAGTAGGTAACTTCGTATATTCGGAAACGCTGATTCTAAGGGCATAAACGAAACGAGGCAATCTGTGGCGACGGGCATCCAATGCTTTCTTAACGACGTCTATAGCGACAATATCATCCATGGATATATCCAGAACCGTCGCAACTTTTGCTGCCAGCAATTCTTCGCTCTCATCCAAAGCTAATTCAATTCCGTTGATACGCAAATATTTCATCATTTCTCCGTTGCATAATGTTGATAAATATTATAATTTTTTTATTAAGAATAGCTCTTTAAAGGTTTATTATCATGCCATGGTACGTCGTACACACAAGAAGCAGACATGAATATAAGGTAAACACCCGCCTTATTCAAAAGAATTTAACTACTTTTTTACCTGAGATAGAATCATGGAGCAAGCAAAAAGACAGGAGAAAGAAAATACTTACTCCCCTTTTTCCCGGATATGTTTTTGCCGAAACCACTATTTTAGATAATGAAACAAAACTGGCCATTTTAAAAACAGCCGGCGTGGTGTGTATCTTAGGTAAAAAAGAAAATTCAGAACCAATTCCGGTGCCAGACAATAAGATTGACGCTATACGTTGTTTTGTGAATACCAAAACGGAAATTTTTACAATTCAATTTCCCCGAGAGGGAGAGCCGGCTCGCATAATTGACGGGCCGCTTGCCGGAATAGAGGGAATAGTTGTCAAAAGTAATGTCAAAAAAGAGCTTTTTGTTGTTTCTATAGAAATTTTACAAAGATATGTGGCAATACAATTAAAAGGATTTCAAATAAGCAAAATTTGATCAATCGGCTCTGCTCCTACAAGCTAAGCGGAGCAATTGTCCGCAAATCGTACACTTGAATGGTCAAAATTTTTTCTCTAAAAGAGTTGTGAGGCTAAAAATACTTGACTTTCTGACAATTATGAGCAAGATACCGTGTCCGAGAATTTTATGAGGTTTGATTTTGAAGGGATATATTAAAATTAATAAAGAAATCTGCAAGGAATGCCTTCTTTGCATCCATTTTTGTCCAAAAGGTCATATTGTTCCCACTAAAGAATACAATTTCTATAGTTACCATCCTGTCGGTACAAATGAAGAAAAGGAATGCACCGGTTGCGGCATATGCGCTACCATGTGTCCGGAGGTAGCTATCGAGGTTTACCGTGAATAAAGTACTAATGTCCGGAAATTTTATCATCTGTGAGGCGGCGATAAGGGCTGGATGCCGTTTTTATGCAGGCTATCCGATTACGCCTCAGAATGAGATCCCCGAATATATGGCCGAGCATATACGCAAAACCGAAGGCGGCATTTTTATTCAATCGGAAAGCGAAATTGCCGCAATTAACATGATTGCCGGAGCCAGTGCCACCGGTCTTAGAGTAATGACATCTTCATCCAGTCCCGGCATTTCCCTGAAACAGGAAGGTATTTCTTCCATGGCTGCCTGTGAACTTCCCGGCGTTATTGTCAATATTATGCGCGGTGGACCCGGCTTGGGTAATATCCGTCCTTCGCAAGGTGATTATTTTCAGGCAACGCGCGGCGGCGGACACGGAGACTATCGTACCATTGTTTTAGCTCCGGCAACCTGTCAGGAGTTAGCTGATTTAACAATGGAAGCTTTTGACCTTGCCGATAAATATCGTAATCCCGTTATGATTCTTGCTGACGGCATGATGGGTCAGATGATGGAACCTGTTATTTTTAAAAAACCCAAGCCCCGCGTTTACAATAAAAAATTTATGCTTCAAGGAGCCGGTAACGGTAAAAGCAAATTCATTCGCGGTTTGCTGCTGGATCCTATTGACATGGAAGAACATAACTGGAAACTGGCACGTAAATATGAAGTCATTTCCAAGAAAGAAACTCTTTATGAAGAATATAACATTGACGATGCCAAAATGGTCATCGTAGCATATGGAACAGCAGCTCGTATAGCTAAAGGAGCTATCAAACGATTGCAGAGCAACGGACTGAATATAGGACTTTTTCGTCCAATAACCCTCTGGCCTTTCCCTGAACAACAACTGAGATTATTGTCGGCAGATATTAAACACTTCCTTGTTTTTGAAATGAGCACGGGACAAATGCTGGAAGATGTACGGCTGGCCCTGCAAGGGTATGCTGATATTAGATTTCACGGCCGACCCGGTGGCGCGGTGCCTACTCCGGCCGAGCTTGCCAATGTTATAGCAAGAATTTACGAAAGAACGGTTAAATAATTAAGGTAATTAAGATATGTCAAAAATCGTTTACCAACGGCCGAAAAGCTTAAAAGAAGCGATCTTCCATTATTGCCCCGGTTGTGGACATAGTATTGTTCATCGTATTGCGGCTGAAGTTATTGATGAGTTGGGAATTAGAGGTATTACGATAGGTGTTCCTCCGGCAGGCTGCGCAGTTCTGGCTTATAATTATTTTGATGTGGATATGATTGAAGCACCGCACGGACGTGGTCCGGCAATGGCTTCGGCAATTAAACGTTCTCTACCGGATCGCGTTGTCTTCTCATATCAGGGAGACGGTGATCTGGCTGCGATTGGAATCGCGGAAAGTTTTCATGCGGCAAACCGCGGCGAAAATATTACTATCATATTCATCAATAACGCAGTCTACGGAATGACCGGCGGGCAGATGGCACCGACAACAATGCTGGAACAAAAGACAACAACCTCTCCTTTAGGCAGAAATAATAAATTAGATGGTTATCCGATAAAGGTAAGTGAAATTTTCTCCCAGTTAAAAGGCGTGACGTATTTGGAGCGATGCATGGTAAATTCTCCAGCCAATATAATTAAGACAAAGAAAGCCATCAAGAAAGCCTTTCAATGTCAGATTAACGGGCATGGTTTTTCACTCATTGAAATTCTTTCGCCTTGTCCGACTAACTGGAAAATGAGCTCTGTCAATTCCTGCAAATGGATTGACGAAGTAATGAGCAAGGAATTTTCCCCCGGCGTTTTTAAAGATGACATTCCCGCGGCAACAAAAACTGCGGAGGTGGAATCATGATTGTCAAAACGATATTTTCCGGATTTGGCGGCCAGGGAGTCATGATGATGGGAATTAGTTTGGCCAACAGCGGGATGAATAAAGGATTTCACGTAACCTATCTTCCGGCATACGGCGCGGAAATGCGCGGTGGAACAGCTAACTGCACTGTAGCGATAGCTGATGAAGAAATCGCTTCTCCCGTCGCTTCGGAACCTAACTATCTTGTAGTTTTGAATTCCCCTTCCCTTTTCACTTTTCAAAATAAAGTTATCGCGGACGGAACGATTTTTTTGAATTCATCCATAATCAATGATCGTCCCCACCGGCACGACGTCAATGTCATTTGCGTTCCTTGCGCCGATATCGCTCAGGAACTTGGAAACATCAAAGTTGTTAATATCATCATGATGGGAGCATTTATAAAAGTATCAGGCATTGTTTCTCCCGAAATTTATTTAAACTCTCTGGAATCTATTATGGGCAGCCGTAAAAAATCTCTTGCGGAAATTAACCGCAAAGCTTTTACTGCCGGATTCGATTACCTGAAAAATTAATAAGGTTGATTTTATGTCTGTCAAACAAATTTCCGTACTTTTAGGTAATGTGCCCGGTTCTTTTGCCGCGCTTACCCATATTCTTGATTCGGAAGATATCAGTGTAAAAGCGGTATCAGCGGCCAGCATCGCTGAAGACAGCAGAGTTCGTCTTGTAGTCAATGATCCTGACCGTGCTGCTGCTCTTTTGGAAAGCTATAATTTAAATATTGAAGTAACTCCCGTTTTGGCGGCAGAAGTTCCCTTGCATTCCGGTGGTATGAACGCCATATTAAAGCCTTTAGCCAAATCAGAAATTAATATTCATTATCTTTACACCACTATCAATCGTATTGGCAGAGAAACTATAGTTATTATCGGCGTTGATAAGATTGAAGAAGCCAAAGAAATACTTATGGAACACTGGGTACACTTAATCGGCGACGAAATTTACTCTATCCCGTAAATTACTTGTAAAAAATCATGCCCGTTTCTTCCGACAAAACAAAATCACTTGCGGACAGGATGCTTACACTTGGTGTAGCGGAAAGTGATTTTGAGGAATCTTTTATCCGTTCTTCAGGTCCCGGCGGACAAAAAGTCAATAAAAGTTCTTCCTGTGTTTATTTAATTCACATTCCGACCGGCCTTTCAGTCAAATGTCAGAGGGAACGCTCCCAATCGTTAAATCGTTTTCTGGCCCGAAGATTATTGCTGGATAAAATCGAAAAACAGCAAATACGTTTTATTGCCCAAGAAAAAGAAAAACTGGAAAAAATTCGTCGTCAAAAAAGAAAACGCAGCAAACGGGCTAAAGAGAAAATTCTTACAGCAAAACATCAGCAAGCAGAAAAAAAAGTTTTACGCGGCAAAGTTGTTATAGGGGAAGAATAGATTTGGGTGGCTTCGTTAACCCCTACGCTTCGTTTCGGGTTAGTTCGTCTTACGCTTTAATGAGCCTTGATTTTTCGAAACGTAGTGATCGAAAAATCTCAGAGCGAATTATCTCGCTTCTTTTAAGTGGCAGGGACAAACTTCGCTACGCTCGTTTTCAGCTTGTCTCACTAAAAAAAAAGGGAGAGAAAGTCGATGTACGCTCCCCCTCCCTATAATAATAGCAATAACTTCTTTTAGGCAATCAACTTCAAAAGCGGATTGGCGTAAAGCAGGATCAACGCAACAACCAGCGCGTAAATGGCCAGAGATTCAATCATAGCAAGACCGACCATCATAGTTAAAAGAATTTTACCCTGAGCTTCAGGATTTCTACCAACAGCATTGGTTGCGCCATTCAAACCTGCGCCCATACCATTACCTGTTCCAATTGTACCAAAAGCGATAGCAAGACCTGCTCCAATTATTGAGCAACCGATTATAATAGCTTTTGTGTAATCAACAGTTCCCGCTGCTGCTGCCGCTGCCGCTTCCGGCGCTGCAAAAGCAAAGGAAGCACTAATTATAACCATTACCATCGCCGACAAAACATAAACTAAACTTTTTTTCATTTAAAAATCTCCTTGTTTAATTAATACTCAAAAACCTCTTGCTTAATTATTTATTATCCACCTCCTTTTTTATTAAAGCCTTTTGGACTTTGAGTTGTTTACTTCTAACGATGCAAGAGGGAATTGTCAAGAAAAATTTCCACATACAACAGGCATCTTGATTTTATTTCTCAGGCAGGATAAACTTTATTAAATGGAAAAACTGACAGAAAAACAAATTAAAGTTGCACGTTTGATCCAAAAAGATATGGCCGTGGTTAAATACCCATTTGATGAAACAGGTGAATCTTGCGGATTAAGCGGCCAAGAAGTCCTGAATATTACAAAAGAACTTTTGAATGAAAATATCATTCGCAGGTTCGGTGCCCTGCTTCGTCATCAAAAGGCAGGATACGCAAAAAACGCATTAGTAGTATGGTCAATACCTCCTGGGCAGGTAGAACAATCCGGTAATATTTTATCCTCCTATAGCTTTGTCTCTCATTGTTATGAAAGAAATCCAGCCTTCAAAGGAAAATATAACCTTTTTACTATGCTTCATTTTAGGGATGAAAACATTTTACCGCTAATCCGTGATATGGCAGTTGCAACAGGCATTGATGAATATCTAATATTGGAAAGCATTAAGGAATACAAAAAAAAATCTCCGGAGTACTTCTCGTGAGTAAAAACAGATCAAATTATTTTCCCCAGGCATGTAAGGTAATCCCCGGCGGAGTTAATTCTCCGGTTCGAGCCTGGAAATCGGTGGGCGGCAGACCTATTTTTGTAAGCCATGCAAAAGGCAGCAAAATTTTTGACGTATCGGGTAAAGAATATATTGATTATGTTCTTTCCTGGGGGCCGATGATTCTGGGACACGCCCATTCGAAAGTAACCACAGCTGTTTGTAACAAAGCCAAAAAGGGAACCAGTTTCGGCGCTCCGACTCCCGCAGAAACGCAAATGGCAAAATTAATTTCCGAGGCCATTCCCTCGATGGAACTTATACGTATGACCTCCTCCGGTACTGAAGCAACTATGACCGCAATCCGTCTGGCGCGTGGCTTTACCGGCCGGAATATTATCGCCAAATTTGACGGCTGTTACCACGGACATAGTGACTCACTTTTGATTAAAGCCGGATCAGGTGTGGCAACTTTCGGAATTCCCGGTTCTCCGGGAATTCCGGTAGACCTCGCCAGATTGACGCTAAGTTTACCGTACAATGATGTTGGTACACTTCAAAAAGCAATAGAGACCTATGGCTCGCGGCTCGCGGCAATAGTCGTTGAACCTGTGGCGGGCAACATGGGTGTTGTTCCACCGCGGAATGGATTCCTGGATAAACTTAGAAAGCTTACAGCAAAATACGGCATAGTTTTAATCTTTGACGAAGTCATCACCGGCTTTCGCTTTACCTTCGGCGGTTATCAGAATTTAACAGATGTTAAACCGGACCTGACTTGCCTGGGTAAAATCATCGGCGGAGGAATGCCCGTCGGCGCCGTTGGCGGGAAAAAAGAAATCATGGAAAAACTTGCCCCCCTTGGAGATATTTATCAAGCCGGAACTCTTTCCGGAAATCCTTTGGCCATGAGCGCCGGTTTAGCTACGTTAAACATCCTTAAAACGAAAAAATACTCTTTATTGGATGAAAAAACCAACATTCTTTGTCAGGAGATACAACGCCTGTTTACGGCCAAAGGCATTGACGTTTGTATAAACAGAGTTCATTCTATGTTTACTATCTTCTTCCATCATGGTCCTGTTTACGATTTTAACACTGCTCAAAAATCAGATACAGCAATGTTTGCCCGTTTTTTCCATGGCATGCTGAAAAACAGCATCTGGTTGGCGCCATCTCAATTTGAGTCAGGATTTCTTTCTTTCGCTCATACGCAGAAAGATATAGAAAAGACGATTGATGGCTGTTCCAAAACATTAAGGAATCTATGAACAGTTCATTGACAACTGTCTGTCGATTTTGTAATAGTTTTTTAAAATTTCCAAAAACATTCTTATAAGGAATCAGTTATGAAACAAACTTTAACCGCCCAGACTTTTTTCGCGGGTAAAAACAAAATCGCTGTCATCGGTCTTGGATATGTGGGATTGCCCTTGGCGGCGCATTTATCGCGACATTTCAAAGTTATCGGATTTGATATTAATGAAGAAATAGTTTTGGAATTAAAAAAGAGTCACGACCGTACGATGGAGTTGTCCGATACCGAATTAAAAAAATCAAAAATTATTTTTACGTCAAGACAATCCGATCTTTCCTCAAGTAAGCTTTTTATCGTTGCTGTTCCGACACCGGTTGATCATTTTCATGTTCCCGACCTCGGCGCGATCGAAAATGCATCGGCTATCATCGGAAGGCAAATGTCCTCCGGTTCCTGTGTGGTTTACGAATCTACAGTATATCCGGGTGTAACTGAAGATATTTGCGTTCCGATACTGGAGAGAGAATCCAAATTGAAATTTGGCAGAGATTTTACGGTAGGCTATTCCCCGGAGCGTATCAATCCCGGTGATAAAATCCACACCATTAGCAACACCACAAAGATTATCTCTGCCTCTGACGCAGCCACATTGAATTTACTGGAAGGCATCTATAGCGCTGTTGTCAAAGTCAATCTGCATCGTGTCTCGTCAATAAAGGTTGCCGAAGCGGCAAAAGTTATTGAAAATACGCAACGTGATATTAACATAGCGCTGATGAACGAACTGGCCATTATCTTTAATCGAATGGGAATAGACACACTTGAAGTTTTAGAGGCAGCCGGAACAAAATGGAATTTTCTTTCCTTCCGCCCCGGCCTTGTCGGCGGTCATTGCATCGGAGTTGATCCATATTACCTGACCTATAAAGCGGAAAGTATCGGCTATCGTCCGGAAGTCATTCTAGCCGGACGCAGAATCAACGACAATATGGGCAAATATGTGGCCCAAAAAGCAATTAAGATGATGATTGCATCCGATATTCAGGTAAATAAAGCACGCGTAGCTGTTTTGGGACTATCATTTAAAGAAAACGTGCCTGATTTGCGTAACACGCGGGTTATCGACATAATAAAGGAATTAAATGATTACGGCGTAGAGGTTTTAGTTCACGATCCTCTGGCTGACCCTGATGAAGCTCGTCAACATTATAACATTGAGCTCACTTCGCTGAGAAAGATTAAAAATGTTGATGCTGTTGTTCTGGCTGTGGCACATAACAATTACAAAGAAATAGGGCTTTCCCGTATTGCCGGACTTTGTCGTAAAAACTTTCCTATTTTACTCGATATCAAGGCTATATTTGAACCGGAAAAGGCAAGATCATCAGGAATTAATTACTGGCGCTTATAACAAACTTAATCTTCTTAAGGATATGAAATGAAAAAAGCTTTCATTACCGGTATTACCGGGCAGGACGGTTCTTATTTAACGGAGTTTTTACTAAATAAAGGCTATGAAGTTCACGGTTTGATTCGCCGTTCGAGCTCTTTCAATACCGAACGCATCAATCACCTTTATCGTGATTTCCATACACCGGATACAAAATTATTCCTTCACTATGGCGATTTGAGCGTTTCCGGTCAATTAATGGATCTACTTCACTCCATTCAACCTTCCGAAATTTACCATTTGGGAGCCCAAAGTCATGTGCGCGTAAGTTTTGATATGCCTGAATACACCGGTGACGTCACGGGATTAGGAACTTTGAGGATTTTAGAGGCAATACGCAAAATCGGAATTAAAGCTAAATTTTATCAGGCATCATCAAGTGAAATGTTTGGGGCGGCAACACCGCCGCAAAATGAAAAAACCATCTTTCAGCCTCGCAGTCCCTATGCTGCTGCTAAAGTTTATGCATATCATATTGTGCAAAACTATCGCGATGCATACGGACTTTTCGCTACTAATGGTATTCTTTTCAATCACGAATCACCGCGTCGGGGAGAAACATTCGTAACTCGAAAGATAACGCGTGCAGCTACGCAAATTAAATTAGGATTAAAAGAGAAGCTTTATCTCGGTAATCTGGACGCAAAGAGAGACTGGGGTTTTGCAGGAGATTTTGTAGAAGCCATGTGGCTTATGCTACAAGAGGATAAACCGGATGATTTTGTAATTGCCACCGGCGAAACTCATTCGGTTCGTGAATTTACACAAAAAGTTTTTAGCAAGCTTGACTTGGATTATGAAAAATATGTTTTCATTGATCCACGCTATTTTCGTCCTACAGAAGTTGATGTCTTACTGGGAGACGCATCCAAAGCGAAAAAAATGCTAAGTTGGAAACCGAAGGTCACCTTTGATGGCCTTATTGATATGATGGTCGCAAACGACATGGAACTGGCAAAAAAAGAAAAAACTTTATTGGATGCAGGTTTTTCCTGCACCAACAACCGACATCCTGCTTAATTTAAACAAAGAGGAATTAATCTTGCTAAAAAATAAACGTATAACCGTTACCGGCGGCAAAGGATTTTTGGGACACCACTTATTAAAGAAATTAAAAGATCACGGTTGCATTAATATTAAAATTGCTGATCTTCCCGAATACAATCTGACCAATATCACCGATATTCGCCGGATGTATGAAGAAACTAACCCCCAAATAGTTATTCATCTTGCCGCCAAGGTTGGCGGTATAGGTTTTAATCAGGAAAAACCAGCCGAACTTTTTTACGATAATTTAATCATGGGCGCGCAATTACTTCATGAAGCCTATCTCCGTAATATTGAAAAATTTGTCGCTTTGGGAACAATTTGTGCCTATCCTAAATTTACATCCGTGCCGTTTAAAGAAGAAGATATCTGGAATGGCTATCCGGAAGAAACCAATGCTCCTTATGGATTAGCCAAGAAAATGATGCTGGTACAATCGCAAGCTTACCGCCGGCAATATGGTTTCAATTCTATCTTTTTACTTCCGGTAAACCTTTATGGCCCGGGAGATAATTTCGATTCCAGTTCATCCCATGTTATCCCCGCTTTAATTAAAAAATGTTTTGATGCAATCGATGCCCATGATGATAAAATAGAAGTCTGGGGAACAGGTTTGGCCACCCGTGAATTTTTTTATGTGGAAGATGCGGCCCAAGCCATTTATCTGGCCGCTTTGTCGTACAATAAAAGTGAACCTGTTAATATCGGTACCGGCTCTGAAATATCCATTAAAGAACTGACAAATCTTATTGTGAAATTAACCGGTTTTACAGGAAATATTGTTTGGGATAAATCCAAACCGGATGGTCAGCCCAAACGCTTATTGGATACTTCCAAGGCATTGAAAGAATTTGGATTTAAGGCGAGCACTGACCTTAATACAGGACTAATGAAAACAATTAAATGGTATAGTGAAAACCGCCATCTATTGAAAAAATGAACGCCGGTCATATTTTTATTGACTTGCAGTCTAATTCATGTTAAGGAGCGCTCCGTAAAATGGATAAAGACCTCCAAAAGTATGCTATGCAAATGGCATTAGCCAGTAGCATAGGTATAGCCATGGTCTTGGCTATTTTTGGTTGCCTTTTACTGGGAAGTTATTTAGATCGTAAATTCGATTCCGGTCATGTTTTCACAGTTGTTTTTATGATGATAGGAATTGCGGCCGGTTTTCGAAACATATACGTTTTGATTAAAAAAAATTTTACGGATGAAGAACCGATAATAAAGAGTTTAAAAAGTGAACCTCATCGTCAAAGACCCGCTCCAAAAAAAGATTGAATTTGTCAACTGGATTCTTCTGGCTATTCTTTTTATTCCTGCATTAATTTTAACTCCTTTTAAGTTTGCCTTGGGCATACTTCTGGGCGGATTCATCAGCATTATCAATTTCTTCTGGATGGAACGCGGTTTGCGCGACCTTTTCAGCAACACTTCTAAAAATGTAAAAGCTCCTGTAATGGTTAAATATTACATTCGTCTGGCGCTGACCGCTGTTGTTTTATATTTCCTGATTGCCAATGACACGGTAAATGTTATTGGATTACTTATTGGACTTTCCGTGGTAGTAATCAACATTATCATTACGCTGATCACCACTATGGCAAAAAAAAAATTAATTGAGGAGGTTATTAAGTAGAATATGCATCCACTGCTTTTCCTAGAAAATCATTATGTTCCTGAACAAGTCATGTATGCATTGTTTGTCGGGATCCTTTTGGCTACGCTTTCTTTACTGGCCACAAGAAGTTTGGCAGTTTATCCCGGCAAGTTCCAAAATGTAATGGAAGTGATTATCGGAGGATTTGATTCTCTGCTTAATGAAATAATGGGACATAACGGAAGAAAATTTTTTCCTTTGATTGCGACCCTGGGACTATTTATTCTTGCCTCTAATCTTATAGGCATTGTCCCCGGCTTTGAATCTCCCACGGCAAACATTAACACCAACCTTGCCATGGCTCTGATTGTTTTTTTCTCCACGCATGTTGTTGGAGTTAAGGAACATGGATTTAAATACTTTAAGCAATTTTGCGGACCAGTCTGGTGGCTTATACCTCTTATGCTGCCGATTGAAATTATAAGCCATTTGTCACGACCTCTCTCTTTGACTTTCCGATTATTCGGTAATATCAAAGGTGAAGACATCGTTCTGCTGGTTGTTCTTTTCCTTGTTCCGTATTTTGTTCCACTACCTGTTTTTGTGTTGATGATTTTTACGTCTTTAGTCCAGACGCTTGTTTTTATGCTCTTGGCTATGATGTATATCGCCGGGGCCATGGAAGAAGGTCATTAATATTACAATAATAAATCTACCATCTAGACCGCAGCAAGAAATATTAATTAAGATTTCTTGCTGCGGTTATTCTTTTATCGATTAAGCATTTCCTTTTAATAAAACTTTAACACAATATTTTAAGTTTAAATTCATCGAAACATATTTTTTGAGCATCATCTTACTCTTGACGATAGACTTTAATAGTAATATTTATAAATTGTAAAAATTATTATTTATCTTAACAGCATTCGGATTTTATATGTATAGCTTAGGTATAAACATAGGTTCCTCCAGTGTTAAAGTCAGCATGCTGGAGGAGAATAATATTTCATGGAGTGAAGTAGAACCTCACGAAGGTGACTTTCTTCATTCTCTCGAAAATATTTTATCGTCCCATAATATACCAAGGGATATCGCCGTTCTGGCTACGGGCACTGAAGGCAGACACCTTTTAAATGTTAACAGCGTTATTGAACCTCTTTGTATTGAGGAAGCTCTCCAACACCTTCACTATAAAGTTGATGCGATAGTCTCCCTTGGCGGCGAAGATTTCGTTGTTTATACCATCGGAAAAAATAACAAGATAATAAAGAGCTTTTCAGGAAACAAATGCGCTTCGGGCACCGGCGAATTTTTTAAACAGCAGCTTGCTCGAATGAATATGAGCCTCAATGATATTAATTCCATCTCGGAACAGAGACGAGTGTTGAAGCTTTCTTCACGGTGTTCCGTTTTTATGAAAAGTGACTGCACCCATCGCCTGAATAAAGGCGAAGCTGATAAGGGTGATATTGTTCTGTCATTGTCCGATGTGATGGCCACTAAAGTGGTTGACTTTGTCAAGCGGGCAAAAATAACGAGGGGCAAGGTACTTCTTGTCGGCGGTGTTACACAAAATCAGTATATAGTTCACTTTATCCGTGAGCGTATGCCGGAAATAAAATTCATAATTCCTGATCAGGCATCATATTTTGAGGCTTACGGGGCCGCGCTTATGGCCAGAAATTCAGGAAGCACATTACATTCGCTAAGTAATCTTTTTTTACCCAACAAAATTCAATTTAATCGATTTAAAAGCTTACGGACGGCAGAAGGCAAGGTAACCTACCTTCCCTCCCCCAAAGCCAAAGTTATAGCTGGAAAAGAATATATTCTGGGCGTTGATGGAGGATCAACTACAACCAAGGCCTGCTTAATTGATATAGAAACAAATGAAATTACAGCATCTTTCTATGGCCGTACATATGGCGATCCGGTTACGTCGTTAAAGAATTGTCTGACCGAGATGAAACAACAAATCAATAAAGATGTCGGTAATGATGGCAAAATCAATATAACAATTGCCGCAACAACCGGATCTTCGCGAGAACTTCTTGGAGTGTTCTTAGAAACTCCAGCCGTATATAATGAGATTATCGCTCATACCGTGGGAACTACTTTTTACAACCGCAACATTGATACAATATTCGAAATCGGCGGACAAGACGCCAAGTATGTTTTTCTAAAAAATAAAGTTCCAATAGACTATGCCATGAACGAAGCCTGCTCCGCCGGAACCGGCTCGTTTTTAGAAGAATCGGCGCAGGGTGATTTGAATATCGCTAATGCCTGGGAAATTGGCGATATAGCCCTTCTGGCACAGGAACCGCTTAAGTTCGGCGAACATTGTTCGGCGTTTATCAATTCTGACGTTCGCAAGGCCATTCAACAAGGCGCCCCCCGTGAAGACATTACAGCCGGAATAGTCATTTCTATTGTCTCCAACTATCTCAACAGAGTCGTCGGCAACAGAACCATCGGCAACAATATCGTCCTGCAGGGAGGCGTAGCTAAAAATAAAGCGGTGCCTTTGGCTTTTGCTATGTTACTCGATAAAAATATAATTGTTCCTCCCGATCCCGAACTCATGGGTTGTTTCGGTGTCGCCCTACTGGCCCTGCAAAAATTAAAGGAAGGCTTTCTGACCAAGACTTCCTATAATCTTGATCAAATCCTTGCTACCGACATTATTTATGAAAAGGAGTTTCAGTGTAAGTCTTGCGATAATTTCTGCTCGATTCGCATGCTCAGAGTTAATAATAATAAGTATATGTTCGGCGGCAGATGTAACAAATATGCCAATATCAGAAAGAAAAAAGTCGTTAATGAAGCTGAAGTATCTGACTACATAGAACAGCGCAACAACCTTCTCTTTAATGAATGTGCTCCCGATTACAATACTTTTATCAAGAAAAAAGAATGCATCATTGGTATTCCCCGTTGTTTTTCCATTTACACTCTTTGGCCTCTTTACTCCTGGTTCTTTCATTCTCTAGGAGTCGAAATTTTTGTCTCAAAGAATATACCAACTGAGGGAATAGCACGAGTGGAAAGCGCCTATTGTTTTCCCGCGGAAATCGCTCACGGGGCAGTTCAGGATATATTCGAACGAAATCTGGATTATATCTTTCTGCCCCACTTCAAGGATATGAAAAGTTATGAAAAGAATTATCCGGCAAATTTTTGTCCTATCACTCAAAGTTTACCTTACTATATTAAGAAGGCTTTTCCAGAAATTCCAGAAGATAAATATTTGGCTCCAGTGATCAGTTTTATGTACGGTGTGGAAAAGGCCAGCGAATCATTTATTGAGATGGGTTGTAAACTGGGTTTTAACGAACATGACTCCAAAAAAGCGTTTACCATCGCATATAGAAAGCAAATGGAATATTTTACCAAGGCAGCCGATCTCGGGAAAACAGCACTGGCTGAAGCACGAAGCGCTAAAAAACCGGTTATTGCTATTCTGGGCCGTCCTTACAATGCTTTTACAACAGATGCCAATATGGACATTCCCAGAAAATATACTACCGGCGGTTATTCAGTTATTCCCTTTGACATTCTCCCTTTTACCGATGCATCAATTTATCCTAACATGTACTGGTATTACGGTCAGGAGGATATGAAAGCCAGTGCACTTTTAAAAAATGAAGATAATATTTATATAACTTATATTTCCAATTTTTCATGCGCTCCTGATTCTTTCCTGCTGCATTACCTGAAATGGATAATGGGCACCAAACCTTTCTTGATTCTAGAATTGGACTCACACACGGCCGATGCCGGCGTTGATACGCGCATTGAAGCTTTTCTGGATATTATCGAAGGATACAGATCAAAATTTAAAGATATTCATGAAGAAAGATATGACAACAATCTGCGATTCGTTAATAAACGTGGCGAAGAGATTCATATTAAAAACATTCTTACTGGAGAAAAGATTCCTATTAAAAACAATCAGCGCGTCAAAGTTCTGCTCTCCAGTATGGGCAGGCTATCCGCTGAACTTATGGCGGCAATTGCCAGATCATCAGGAATTAATACAGAAGCAATGCCCATTCCTGATATAAATACCCTGCAATTGGCACGTAATCATGCGTCCGGCAAGGAATGTGTGCCTTCGCATCTGGTTCTGGGAAGCGCCCTCAAATATTTTTTCTCCGATAAATATCGCAAAGACGAAATCTATCTTTTATTTGTTCCTACTACATCAGGACCATGCCGTACAGGCCAATATTCCGTTTTCTTTGAAAATATTTTTAAAGATTTGCGGCTGGAAAATGTTGTTATCTTTTCCTTGGACTCAGACAACTCCTACAATGAGCTAGGTCCTGAATTTTCCAAATTTACCTGGTGGGGAATTCTTATTGGCGATTATATGAAAGATTTGGAAACTTCCTTAATAACCTGCGCGGCTGATCCGGAAAAAGCGATCACGGATTACGATAAACTTTGGCGCAAAATGATCAGCGTAGCCGAAAGAGATGTAACTAAGATTCTTCCCGTTTTAAAGGAAATATCCCACGATGTTGCCAATATCCCTTTAAAGAACAAAATGGAGAAATGTCCCAAGGTGCTCATAGTCGGAGAGATATACGTGCGTCGCGACGATTTTGCCGTGGGTGAATTAATTCAGCATCTGAGCAGACGCGGAATTATCGGCAAGGTATCCAGCGTTGCAGAATGGTTTTACTACTGCGATTTTGTACGGCGTCATGAACTTAAAAAAAGACTTGATTTGCTTCCCTGGTATCGTCGTTTTTTTTCACAAGAGTTTATGGATCTGATCAAATGGAATATCGAACAGGCTTACAAACATAATGTAGGAAAAAATATCCGCGAGACACTTGCTGTAACCCACTTGATTCCGGATTCTCCGCATAATATGGAAGAGATTATGAAAAATACCGGAAAGCATTTTGTTAGTCATGAGCTTTATTCAGAAATAAGCATATCCAGCGGTGTTGCTGCCACGGCAATGATGGACGGGTATTCCGGGATAGTAAATATTTCGCCTTTTGCCTGTCTTATCGGTCGTGTTATCGAAGGGGTTCTGACCCCCTGGGCCAGAGAACAAAAATATCCTATTATCTCCATTGAAATTGATGGTAATCTTTTGCCTCCCAATGTCCTGAACAAGCTGGAAATATTTATGCTCAACGTTCAGAGATTTAAAGTTAACGAAGATACAAAAACAATGCTAGAATAATAATCAGCAAGGATAAAAGCTTCAGTATGAAAAAAGATATGACTGGAATCATTTTAGCCGGCGGCAAGAATTCCCGCATGGGAACCAACAAAGCTTTTCTTGAAATTAATGGAATCCGCCTGATTGATAATATTTTAGCTATCTATCAAAATATATTTTCTGAAATAATTATTGTTACCAATGATCCCTTATCATACACAGAATTCTCTGATACGATTATTGTTACCGATATTTACAAAGAAAAAGGCGCTTTAGGTGGAATTTACACCGGTTTATTTTATGCTACATATGATTACTCTTTTGTTGCTGCATGCGACATGCCTTTTTTAAATGAAGATTTTATTATTTATCTAACGGGACAAGCGAATAACAAACATGATATTATAGTTCCTCAACTCCCTGAAGGGTTTCAGCCTCTGCACGCCATCTATTCTAAAAATTGTCTTTCTCACATAAATAAACTGTTAAGTGTGAACAAACTCAAAATTGCCGGCTTTTACAAAGAAGTACGGCTTTTTCCTGTTGCTGAAGAAAGCATTAAACCATTTAATAAAGACGGACGCCTTTTCCTCAATATTAACACTCCGGAAGATTTAAAAAAGGAACAAAAAGGACCTTTCTAGCTTTATCTTTATAGTAGAAAGTTCTTGACTAAGTAATCACGATTATGCGAGGAATGAACATTCACTCCGATCTGTTTAAGAGTTGAGCAATGGAAAAAACAGACAAGCATGACGATATAGTTCGAGCGTCCCTGGAACTTATTGCGGAACATGGCTTTCATGGCGTGCCCATGTCCATGATTGCCAAAAAAGCCGGTGTGGGAGCTGGAACTATTTATCGCTATTTCAAAAGCAAAGATGCCCTTATTACAGAGTTGCATCAGGAACTGGAAGCTAAAATCAGTGCATCTCTTCGCCAGGGGTATTCTGAAGATCAACCTCTTAAGGAAAGATTTCTCTATTTGATCAGGGAACTTCTCCGGTACTTTATAGCACATCCTCTTCATTTTCGTTACATGGAGCAGTACTTCAACTCTCCATACGGTATATCTCTTCACAGGGACAGACTTTTGGGCAGGTCGGGAAACCATGATATCCTGATGGATATTTTTGCGGAGGGAATTGAACAGCAGGTTCTCAAAGAGCTCCCGAAAGCCGCGTTATTTTCTCTTGCTTTCGGCCCTTTGATCTCACTGATGCGCGACCATATTCTGGGTTTTGTGAATCTGGATGAAAACCTGATCAAACAAGCCACTGAAGCCTGCTGGGATGGAATCAGAAATAGTGCAAATATCTAAAAAGACTTTGGTACATGAAAAATATTTTCTTTCAATAAAGTTATTTTCGTCTTAACAAGTCAAGAGCGAGTATGAGTAATTAAATTCAAAAAGATAAATTGCAGAGGTATATAATGAAAAAGAATGACATAAAAAGATGGTCGGTTACTGTTGCGATTATTTTTGCAGCGGTCTTTATCGTCAGCGGTTGCGGAAAGCAGAACACAGGCGGTCCTCCACCCATACCAGAAGTCGCCTTTATTGTTATAAAGACGGAACCTGTTGTGACGACAACAGAACTTACTGGTCGGACATCTGCCAATTTAATCGCTGAAGTTCGACCCCAGATTAGTGGTATTATCCAAGAACGTTTATTTACGGAAGGTGCTAATGTTAAAGCCGGCCAGATGCTCTTTAAGATTGACCCTGCCCTTTATTGGTCTGCTCTTGATAACGCCAAGGCTGCGCTTGCCAGATCTGAGGCTAATTTACCGGCCATCCAGTTAAAGGTAAATCGATTACGGGAATTGCTGATCGAAAAAGCAGTCAGCCAACAGGACTATGATGATGCTTCGGCCGCATTAAAACAGGTTCAGGCTGACATCCAGTATGGCAAGGCTACTGTAGAAACTGCCCGCATTAACCTTAAATACACTACTATTACGGCACCAATTGCCGGCAGAATTGGCAGATCCACCATCACGAAGGGTGCTCTGGTCACGGCTCATCAGCCAATAGCTTTAGCTACCATTCAAAAAATGGATCCGATGTATGTAGATGTAACCCAGTCCACTGCAGATATCCTTCGTTTGCGTCGTCAACTACAGGAAGGTCAACTGGATCAAAATGGTAAAGATCAGCAAAAGGTAAAACTACTTTTAGACGACGGAACTGAATACCCTTTAAAAGGAGAACTCAAATTCCGCGATGTAACAGTTGATCCCACAACAGGATCGGTTATTTTACGAATTGTATTTCCCAATCCGAAGGATATTCTGATGCCGGGAATGTTTGTCCGCGCAGTTGTACAGGAAGGTATTCACAAAAAGGCTGTTCTGGTTCCGCAACAGGCAGTGTCACGAGATCCCAAAGGGAATCCTGTCACGTTAATCGTAGACAAAAGCGGATTTGTGCAACAGAAGCAGCTTACTCTTGATCGTGCCATAGGTAGTGAATGGCTGGTTACATCAGGCCTGGAACCGGGCGACCGTGTGATTGTTGAGGGATTGCTAAAGGTAAAGCCTGGAATACCTGTCAAAGCTGTCCCTTGGGAAAACGTTGAAAAAAACAGCACTAAAAATAATAACTCGGTCTCTCCCGTAAAAGCAAAATGATGGAGGCAGCTGATGTTATCTAAATTTTTTCTCAAACGTCCGGTCTTCGCGTGGGTCATTGCAATTATCATCATGGCTGCCGGAACTCTTGCCATATACAATCTGCCCATTTCCCAGTATCCGCAGATGGCTCCGCCTTCGATCGCTATTGCCTCCTCCTATCCGGGATCTTCGGCTGAAACTGTGGAAAACAGCGTAACCCAGCTGATCGAACAGAAAATGACCGGCCTGGAAAACATGATATATATGTCCTCCTCCAGCGATTCGGCAGGCGGTTCGCGCCTCGAGCTTACATTTGCTCCGGGAACAGATCCTGATTTTGCCTGGTCACAAGTCCAAAACAAACTTCAATCGGCCATGCCCAGCCTTCCCGATGTCGTAAAGAACCAGGGTGTACAGGTAGTTAAATCCACCCGCAACTATCTTATGATTGTGGGCATGATTTCAGAAGACGGCAGCATGGACGGCACGGACCTGAGAGATTTTGCCAAATCCAATCTGGAAAAAGTCCTCGCTCGTGTACCCGGTGTGGGAGAAGTGGAAGTTTTCGGTAGTGGCTATTCTATGCGTATTTGGCTTGATCCGGATAAATTAACGGCTTATTACCTCACTGTGGATGATGTGATAGCTGCGCTTAAGTCATACAATGTGGAAGTTTCCGCCGGTCAGTTCGGCGGTTCACCGGCTGTAAAAGGACAGCGCTTGAATGCTTCCATCGTTGTCCAAAACATGCTTTCAACTCCCGAAGAGTTTGCGGCCATCCCTGTGCGCATTAATCCAGACGGTTCCTCTGTGCGTCTCAGAGATGTTGGACGTTCGGAACTGGGAAGCGAAATATACGACATCGAAGTCGCATATAATGGTAAAGCTGCCGGAGGAATTGCTATCCGTCAGGCTGCCGGCGCCAATGCACTGGACACTGCAGATGCCGTCAAAGCGAAATTGGAGGAGATGAGCCGCTTCTTTCCCGCCGGTTTAAAGATTATCTATCCGCATGACACTACTCCATTTATCAGGGTGGCGATCGGTGAAGTTGTAAAAACACTTTTTGAAGCCATATTACTTGTCTTTCTGGTTATGTGGCTTTTTCTGGGTAATATCAGAGCGACTCTTATCCCCACTATAGCGGTTCCGGTGGTTATTCTTGGAACATTCGGAATACTTGGACTTCTTGGTTATTCCATCAACATGCTGACCATGTTTGCCATGGTTTTGGCCATTGGTCTTCTGGTTGATGATGCCATTGTCGTCGTGGAAAACGTGGAACGAATAATGTCAGAGGAAGGTCTCCATCCCAAAGAGGCTACCGCAAAATCAATGGAACAAATTACAAGCGCTCTGATAGGTATCGGATTGGTTCTTTCGGCAGTGTTCGGACCGATGGCATTTTTCCCCGGTTCCACCGGAGTCATCTACCGGCAGTTTTCCGTTACCATCATTTCTGCCATGCTTCTTTCTGTCTTTGTGGCTTTGATTCTTACACCAGTACTCTGCGCATCTCTTCTCAAACCTGTCAAGGCAGGACATGAACCGGCGGAAAGCGCGATAGTTTTTCTTCGTCCTTTTTTCCTGTGGTTTGACCGCGTATTCTTTAAAATCAGAGATTGGTGTGTGGGATTGGTTGATCACTCCTTATCCCGAAAATTACGTTACATAATTATATTCCTTGTAATCTCCGCAGTCATGGGGGCACTTTTTATGCGCATGCCGACTGCTTACCTGCCGGATGAAGATCAGGGTATTTTGCTCGCTCAAGTGATGATGCCTACCGGCTCCACGCTGGAGCAGACCAAAGAGATATCAAAAAAAATAGAGCTTTATTTCAATGAGCATGAAAAAGAAGCAGTGGCATCAACCATGACCATTTCCGGTATCGGGTTCTCCGGTCGGTCCCAAAATAATGGAATGGTGTTTATAAAACTCAAAGACTGGGATTTGCGCAAGCGTAAAGATCTTACTGCCAAAGCCGTCGCCGGCCGCGCCATGGGCGCTCTTTCCGGCATCCGCAACGCCATGATCTTTACCTTTCCTCCTCCTGCTGTTCCGGAACTGGGTATGGCTAAGGGTTTTGACTTCCAGCTACTGGACAGAGGTGGATTGGGCCATCAGGCGCTGATGAATGCCCAATATCAGCTTTTAGGTATTGTGTCCAAAGACCCGCGGGTTAGCTCGGTGCGTCCCAACAGCATGATGGATGTGCCACAGTACCGCATCGACGTGGACTGGGAGAAGGCCGGCGCTTTTGGCGTACCAATCTCATCCATTCACAGAACCATCTCCGCCTCTTTCGGCAGTGCTTATGCCAACGACTTCATGCAGGGAGGCCGGATTAAACGCGTTTACATTCAGGCTGACGCTCCTTATAGGATGCTGCCCAACAATCTGGAGAAACTTTATGTTCGCAATATGCAGGGTAAAATGGTCCCCTTCTCTTCATTTGCTACCGGACGTTGGACTTCCGGTCCTCCACAACTTGCACGCTTCAACGGTTTTCCTTCTATCAACATATGGGGAGAACCAGCACCGGGGAAAAGCTCCGGAGAAGCGATGAAGGCCATGGAGGAAGCTGTGGAAAAGCTCCCCAAGGGATTTGGTTTTGACTGGACCGGACTCTCTTATCAGGAACGAATGTCCAGTACGCAGGCTCCCCTTCTATACGCTTTTTCAATTTTCGTTATTTTTCTTTGCTTAGCCGCGCTTTATGAAAGCTGGACCATACCAATATCCGTTCTTCTGGTGCTTCCGCTGGGTGTCATCGGTGGTATTATCGCTTCAAGCATGAGAGGACTGGCTAATGACGTATATTTTCAAATAGGTCTTCTGACAACACTGGGTCTGACCACCAAAAACGCGATTCTTATCGTCCAGTTTGCCAAATCAGGCGTGGAAAAAGGGATGGGGCTTATAGAGTCGACTCTGCAGGGAGTAAAACTGCGCTTCCGTCCCATCGTTATGACATCTTTAGCTTTTGGTTTCGGAGTTCTGCCTCTTGTTTTGACATCCGGTGCCGGCGCAGGAGCCCAGAACGCCATCGGCACAAGTGTGTTGGGTGGTATGTTTACGGCTACTATACTTGTAGTCGTGTTTGTTCCTCTTTTTTATGTTTTGATTGAAAAATTATTCGGCAGAAAGCAGAAGCAGAAACCGGTTGTAACAGACAAAACAAATTCATCCGAGGTTAAATAATATGAAAGAAAAATTGGTTCTCCTACCGGTTGTTATAATATTCTTCCTCCTGGGTGGATGCACACTCGCTCCTAAATACACAAGACCTGCATCTCCCGTTCCTGATCAGTTGCCAAAAAGTCCTGCTTATCAGGACACAAGAACCGGCACGGCCGCCCCAACGGCAGCGGAGCTTTCATGGCGTGAATTCATTACCGATAAAAAAATGCAAAAAATCGTAGAAACGGCCTTGAAAAATAATCGTGACTTGCGAATAGCGGCCTTGAATGTCGAAAGAGCAAGAGCGTATTATGGTATTTCGCGAGCCGAGCTTTTGCCATCGGTTAATGCCGCGGGAAGTATGTATAAAGAAAGAATGCCTGGCGATCTTTCATCAACCGGAAGCGCCATGACTACTGAAAAATATAGTGTCAATATGGGTATCAGTTCCTGGGAAATTGATTTCTTCGGTCGTATACGCAGTCTGAAAGACAAGGCACTGGAACAATATTTGGCTACTCAAGAGGCACACCGCGGCGCGCAAATCTCACTGATATCAGTTGTTGCACAGGCATATCTTACCCTGGCCGCGGATAAGGAAAATTTAAATATGGTAATTTCCACATTGGAGACTCAGGAAGCTTCTTACAAATTAATCCGCAAACGTTGCGATGCAGGAATTGCTTCCGAAATAGATCTGAAGCGGGCACAAAGCCAGGTCGATACAGCCAGAGGAGACGTCGCTCGTTACAAACAACTTACAGTTCAGGATGAAAACTTTTTGAATCTTCTAACCGGATCTACAGTTCCACAGGAATTTCTGCCGCAGGATCTTATAAGCGTTGGTATACCCAAGGATATTTCTCCCGGACTATCATCCGAACTGCTCTTGCGCCGGCCGGACATTCTCGCTGCAGAACATCAGCTTAAAGCCGCTAACGCCAATATCGGCGCTGCCCGTGCGGCCTTTTTCCCCCGCATTGCTTTGACAACTACTATAGGAACGGCCAGCACTGAACTATCAGGCCTTTTTAAAGCAGGCCAGGGCACATGGACTTTTGCTCCGCAGATCGTTATGCCGATATTCGATGCCCGTACCTGGTCGGCATACGATGTAACAAAAGTTGAAAAGGAAATCTCAGTAGCCCAATACGAAAAAGCCATCCAAACGGCTTTTCGGGAAGTTGCCGACGCTCTTGCAGAAAAAAGTATGGTTGATCAGCGTCTCTCTGCTCAACAATCATTGGTTGACGCAGTTGCAGAAACCCATCGTCTTGCTAACTCACGCTATACCAAGGGGATTGACAGTTACCTATCTGTTCTGGACGCCCAGCGTTCACTCTATGGCGCAAAACAGGTGTTAACAATCCTGCGGCTGACTAAAATTAACAATCAAATCATTCTTTATAAAACACTGGGCGGGGGTAAAGAAAATTAATATTGACTGCATCTGACTTACCCGGGATAAAACTGTTATTTCCTGACTGGTATAGGCTGCACCCATTTTTGATTTTCGCCATCATAATACCATTTGTCTAAATAGCCTCGGCGTCTTATAAAAACGGGATTATCTGCCCAGCGTAAAAGTTCTTTATAAGCATCGTGAATTTTACGAAAAGTAACCGCCTGACCGCCGGCATCCGGATGGTGAATTTTTACCTGCCGCCGGTAAGCATTTTTTATAATTCTTCCTAATTCACGCGAATGAAGATCGGCCTTTTTTATTTCCAGATAATCCAGGACTTCTCCTCTTATATTGGGTATCCTCATTAATCGGGGACGCTGCAACCCTTCCGAAATAGCGCAGCGTTTTGCTAACTTCAAAACATGCTGTGATGCCAGATAATTCTTGTTTGTCCGTTTCGACTCCTTCCACCATGCGTTTCCCAACGCATTGGCCATAATACTGAAATCTGCTGCCGGATTATTTCCGGTTGTGCGCTTACTTTCGTAACGGAATACTTCTTTAATCCCATGAGGAACAATATCCAGACTTATTTTTGTGTCAGAAAAATAAAAAGTCGCATAACGCGTGTTTAAAGCCTGCAGCAAACCGCTCCTCATATTGAGTTTCTGTCTGAGATTCTGGCGGCATCTGATCGAACAATATTTTCGGTTATTAATATTTTTCGTTGATCCGCAGGAAAGACATCCTTTTTGTTTTCCATCGGCAGCGGATAATTCACTTTTAATTACATCTTTTAAAAATAACATCCTGTTCACATTATTTTTCGGCAGATGCCAGATATCCCTTTGCCAGCGCTTTATTCACATGCAGCACGCCCTTGTTCATATCCTTTAGCGGATAATCGGCTGTAATCACGGGCAGAGCATCCGCCTCAGCCTGAGTTTTAATGACCGATCCAACAGGCACAAAGCGGCCATCAGCAACTTTAACTCCCATTAAAATAACGCCGGGCTCGATAACGCAATTATTCCCGACAAAAGATTTAAACACAAGCACCTTCATTCCGACAAAGGTGTCATCCATCACCACGGCCGGTCCGTGAATCTGCACCTGATGCGCCAGGGAAACACGGTTGCCCACATAAACCGCGTATTTTTTGCCGTCAACTTCCATTAGATTTTTTTCCACAGATTTGCCGTCCAACTCCGTCTCCAGAGCATGAATGACAACTCCATCCTGCACATTGGTTTCATTGCCGACATAAAGAGGCTGGCCTTCGTCACCGCGCACACAAGCTGTCGGCGCTACCATTACATTATTGCCCAGAATAACGTTGCCAATCACTGCCGCCAGCGGATGGACATAAGTGTTCGAACCGATAACCGGCTCTGATATTTTTGCGCTGAAATCAGTTTTCACATTTTTTTCGATCATTTTCTTCCTCCGTTTCTTGTATTTTGATTAAGACCGTATCGATCTAAGTTTTAATTTTGTTTTCCCGCCGCAACAGTTCCTGCCATGTTTGCTTAACTTTCTTTTCGGTTTCAGAAACGCTATCCTCATTATTAATTACAATATCGGCCAGCGCAATCTTCTCTGTAATCGGCATCTGGCTTTTCAATCTTTCTTCCGCCTCTTCTCTGCTCATTTTATTGCGTCTTATTAAACGACAAAGTTGTTCTTCCGGAGCAATAACAACCAGCATGGTGAGATCAAACAAATGTTGCATTTTCCCTTCAAACAGAAGAGGAACATCAGAAAGAATAATGGCATGCTTTTCTTTTTTTTTAATTTTCTCCAATCGAATATGCCACTCTTGATAAACTAAAGGATGAACAATGTTGTTGAGCTCAAGGAGTTTCTTTTTATCAGCAAAGACGATGTTCCCCAGTTTTATGCGGTCTATTTTTTTATCCGGTTGAAGAATGTCTTTACCGAAACGATTAATAACTTCTTTATAAGCCGGTTTTCCCGGTTCCTGAACGTAGTGAGCAAGCCTGTCAAAATCAATTAAATGAGCGCCCAGAGCAACAAACATTTGAGCTACGGTAGATTTCCCGCAGGCGATGCCGCCTGTTAGTCCGACGTTTAACATGTTTTTTTATTGAGGTTATAAATAAGACGCAAACCTTCCAACGTCAGCATCTCTTCTATTTTATCAATGCTCTTTGCTTCCTGTGCTACAACTCGCGCCAGCCCTCCAGTCGCGATCACCAACGGTTTTGTTTTTGCTTCCGCTTTCATCCTTTCAACAATACCGTCCACTAATCCCGCATAACCGAACATAATGCCCGCCTGAATGGCACTAACAGTGTCCTTGGTAATGATATTTTTAGGCTTGCTGAATTCGACACGCGGCAACTTGGACGCACGAGCAAAGAGCGCCTCAGTGGAAATCACTATTCCCGGTGCTATGCAACCTCCCATATATTCACCCCTCGGAGAAATATAGTCAAAAGTCGTCGCCGTACCAAAATCGACAATAATTGATTCCTTACGATACTTGTCATAAGCTGCAACAGCATTAACTATTCTGTCTGCACCCACTTCTTTGGGATTATCGTAAAAAATCGGCATCCCTGTCTTAATGCCTGGTCCCACAATCATCGGTTTGATTTTGAAATATTTCTGACACAATGGTTCCAGAATATTGAGCATCGGCGGCACAACGCAGGAGATTATAACGGCTGTTACTGCTTTGATTTCTTTAGCGGCCATCCGGCTGGACTGATAAAGATTGGTAATCAGGACCCCATATTCGTCAACGGTGTGATCACTTTCCGTCCGAATACGCCAGTCGTGGATTAAGCGATCTCCATCAAAAAGCCCCAAAACTGTATTCGTGTTGCCGACATCAATGACTAAAAGCATATCTATCACCTCTTTACTATTGTTGCGTCTCCCGCGGATACTTTAATTTCTCTATCTCCGGCAAGAAGAATCAGGGAACCATCCTCATCAAGACCTGTTGCCTCTCCGCTGACAATCTCTTCCTGAAAAATTACCTCAACAGGTTTACCGGTCATAATCGACAAACTCAACCATTTTTCTTTGATCCGGTCAAACCCGTCCTGGATCAGTTGTTTATACCATTTTGTCAGATTTTCATACAGGCTAATTATCAATTCCAGACGGTTAATTCCCCTGCCGGTTTCTATGGATAAAGAAGTCGCTAATTTTTGTATTTCCTGGGGGAATTGATTGTAGTTGATATTCACATTAATGCCGATGCCCAATACGATAAAATCAACTTCTTTTACATCAGCTTTCGCCTGGGATAAAATACCGCAAACCTTCTTTTCATTAATAAGAACGTCATTGGGCCATTTAAGTTTGACCCTACCAGGACAATATCTCTCCAGTACTTCGGCTACGGCAACACCTGCTAATATAGAAATCTGCGTCGCTCTGGCTGGATCCATCTGCGGCCGTAAAATAACTGTCGTATGAATGTTACTGCCTGAGGGTGAATGCCATGATCTCTGTAATCGTCCTCTGCCCTTGGTCTGACTATCAGCGATAACTACTGTTCCTTCGGGTGCGCCGGCAATGCCTAACCTGAAAGCATCCTCATTGGTTGAACCTGTTGCAGGATAATAATAAAACTTATGGCCGAAAAATTTCCCGGCAAGGCTTTTTTCTAATATTTCTGAATTCCAATCCATAATAATAGTGAATATAAGGTCTCAAAGACTAAAAAATGTTGCACAATAAAATTGGGTTGCACAGATTATTTTACGCTATAATTTTTAGTGAAATATCGGCGGCGCGGACAGAATGAGTGAGTTCTCCTATCGAAATAAAATCTACTCCGATGGCGGCGATATCGGCAACATTCTTTAGGCTGACATTGCCGGATGCTTCCAGAAGAGTGCGTCCATTCACGTAATCAACGGCTTTTTTCATTGCCGGAACACCCATGTTATCAAGCATGATGACATCAACATCGCACTTCAGGGCTTCTTTTACTTCTTTGATGTTCTTAGTTTCGACTTCAATTTTCATGAAAGGATTTTTTCTTTGTGCCTTTACAGCGGAAGTAATGTCACCCGCAGCTTCGATATGATTATCTTTAATCAATACTCCATCGTACAGACCGATGCGGTGATTGCGTCCGCCTCCAATACGCACAGCCATTTTATCCAGAATGCGCAATCCCGGCACTGTCTTACGCGTGTCCAGAATTTTGACTTTTGTACCGCGAACCGCTTTTACATATTTAGCCGTGAGAGTGGCAATGCCGCACATGCGTTGAAACAAATTCAGTGCAACCCGCTCAGCCTGTAAGATATTGGACAAACTGCCGGAGACTTCGGCAATGACATCACCTTTCTTTGCCCGGCGTCCGTCATTCATTAATTTCTTAATCTTTGTATTTTCATCCAAAAATTGAAAAGTTTCAGCAAAAACATCAATTCCGGCGATAATAAAATCTTCCTTGGCAATAGCAATCGCTCTGCCCTTTTTTTTGGGACTGACGGTGGCCTGCGTAGTTATATCACCGGTGCCGATATCTTCGGCCAGCGCATATTTAATAATTTTTTTGATCGGTTCCGAAACCATTTATTTCCTCTTATTTTACAGAAAATATTCTATTTAACATGAGCAAAAAGAAAACTGCATTATCACCCGGAAATCTCTTTGAGTTTCTTGAACGCCTTTTCCAGAGTGTTGAATTTTTCCTGAAAGTCTTTTAATTTTTCTTCTTCCTTCTGAATAATTTCCGAAGCGGCTTTGGCACAGAAATCACGATTGGCAAGTTTTCTGGAACTCTGCTCCAAATCTTTGGACACTTTTGCCAATTCCTTTTCTAACCTGGCTTTCTCCCCGGTGATATCCACAACACCGGCCAGAGGAACGAAAATTCTCGTGGCACCGATAACACCGGTTGCCACGCCTTTGGGTTCAACCAGGTTTACTTCGACGGTCAGTGATTCAAGATTGGCCAGATTTAAAACGTAACCTTTTTCGGTCTCAATTATTTTTTTTGTTTGCTCATCCGCAGCGGAGATTAAAACCTTTAATTTATTCGAAGGCGGAATCCTCATTTCACCGCGTATGTTTCGTATAGAGGTAATAATGTCCATTATCATTTCCATCTCTTTTTCAGCCGCTTTGTCTTCCCATTCCGCGTTGACAACAGGGAATTTACTGACCATAATGGAACTTTCTTCGCTTCCGTTCAGTGCCTGCCAAAGCTCTTCTGTGACAAAAGGCATAAAGGGATGTAAGAGTTGCAGCATTGTCTTAAATACTTCATTTAAAGTTTGCTGGGTTGCTTGCCTTTGTTCCGGACTTGCCTTACCATAAAACACAGGCTTGCTTAATTCCAGATACCAGTCGCAGAATTCATGCCATATGAAGTGGTAAATAGCTGCGGAGGCATCGTTGAAATGATATTCATCCAGACTGCGGGTGACTCCTTCAATGGCTTCATTCAGCTTTGTTTTGATCCACTTATCGGGCAATGAACCAGAAGCATTCACCGGCGCTGATTCATCGAAATCCGCCAGATTAGTGAGCGTAAGCTTGGACGCATTCCAGATTTTATTGACAAAAAATTTGTAGCCCTCTATGCGTTCCGGAGAGAGGCGCACGTCGCGTCCCTGCGCGGTGTAGGCGGCCAGTGTGAAACGAAACGCGTCTGTACCGTATTGATCGATCATCAAAAGCGGATCAATACTGTTGCCTTTTGACTTACTCATTTTCTCCCCTTTTTCATCGCGCACCAAAGCATGCAGGTAAACATCTTTAAAGGGAACGTCTTTCATCACATAAAGACCCATCATCATCATGCGGGCCACCCAGAAGAAAAGAATATCAAAACCGGTAATTAAAAGTGATGTGGGATAGAATGTTTTAAGAGCTTCGGTTCTATCGGGCCAACCTAAAGTGGAAAAAGGCCAGAGCGCGGAACTAAACCAGGTATCCAGAACATCTTCATCCTGTTTCAGAGACACACCACCGCAATCAGGACACGCCTTAGGATCTACCATAGCGACAATAATTTTGCCGCAGTCATCGCAATACCAGACTGGAATGCGATGCCCCCACCACAATTGCCGGGATATACACCAGTCGCG
This sequence comes from Deltaproteobacteria bacterium HGW-Deltaproteobacteria-2, assembly GCA_002840505.1. NCBI lineage: Bacteria > Deltaproteobacteria > Deltaproteobacteria bacterium HGW-Deltaproteobacteria-2. The sequence continues at coordinate 230,317 of PHBC01000002.1, forward strand.
AATATTGTTCATCCAATCATAATAAGTAGCTTCCCATGTCTTGGGTATAATTCTTGTTTTCTCCTTCACTACAGCCGCAATGGCCTGCTTGGCCAGAGGCTTGATTTTGACAAACCACTGTTTGGATACCATCGGTTCTATATCTGTTTTGCAGCGATAACACTGACCGACATTGTGTGCGTAAGCTTCGGTACCGACCAGATAACCACCCTTCTCCAGATCGGCCAAAACGTTCTTACGCGCCTCATAGCGATCCTGTCCTTTGTATTTGCCGCCGTATTCATTGATGATGCCGTGACCATCCATTACGGAGATTATATCCAACTGATGACGCTGGGCCATGGCAAAGTCGTTGGGATCGGAACCCGGTGTAATCTTAACAGCTCCTGAGCCGAAATCCATCGTCACATAGTCATCGGCAATGACAGGTATTTTTTTGTTCATCAATGGCAAAATCACAAATTTACCGACTATATCTCTGTAGCGAAAATCCAGGGGATTGACGGCCACTGCGGTATCACCCAGCATCGTTTCCGGTCTGGTCGTGGCCACGACAATATCTCCACTACCATCGGCAAAGGGATAACGTATATTCCAGAGAAAGCTTGCGTCCTGTTTAAATTCGACTTCCAGATCCGAAATGGCGGTGTGACAACGGGGACACCAATTGACAATGTAGTCACCCTGATAAATCATGTCCTCATTATAGAGCCGGACAAATACTTCTCTCACAGCTTTAGACAGGCCATCGTCCATAGTGAATCGCTCTCTCTGCCAGTCGCAGGAACAGCCCAGACGTTTCAGCTGATTAATAATCACGCCGCCGTATTTTTCTTTCCATTCCCAAACACGGGCTATGAATTTTTCGCGCCCCAGGTCATGGCGCGATAATCCTTCTTTATCCAATTGCTGTTCAACCACATTCTGCGTGGCAATGCCCGCATGATCCATGCCCGGCATCCAGAGGGTGTTATAGCCCTGCATTCTTTTGAAGCGGATAATAATATCCTGCAGCGTATTATTTAAAGCATGCCCCATATGCAGCATTCCGGTCACATTGGGAGGCGGGATAACGATAGAAAAAGCTGGTGCTTTACTTGCATCCTGAGCGTGAAAATAATTATTTTTTAACCAGTAATCGTATAATCTTTTTTCGGCATCAGTCGGTTCAAAAGCCTTACTTAACTCTTTTATTGCCATTTAATATTTTCTCTCCTTCAATCTAACAATCACGGACTTACCGCTCTTCGCTTCTATATTATCTCATCTTGCTTCGCAAGTGGAAGAATTCAACTAGCCAATTCCGCTTCGTTTCGCTTTCGGAATTGGAGTTTCATCAGTTCGCCCAATTAATTTCAGCGCGCTTTGTTTCTAAACCTTGGGTCTCATTACCACAGGTATTATCCCACGTCGCTTCGCTCCTGGGATAGTTCGTCCAACAAGTTTCTGTACGCTTCGCTTCAAAAACTTGGGACTCACTAAAAAAGGGCTTTGCGCCCTGTTATAATTAACGTTTATATTTCAAATACTTAATTAATTAAGTGTCATCTTTTCCTTAAGCTTTCTAATTATCAAAAGTGCTTCCACTCCTGATAATGGTTTTAGGGGAGCAAATTCACCGGTTTTTACATTCTTTGCTTCCATAATCTCCCGTGAAGTCACAGATATGATGGCATTGAAATAAGGCATATCCGCAGGAACGTCTGGAAACAGCGATTTCGAACTAACGTACCTGGCGGCCAAATCTTTCTCGCCTGTCAGTTTCATTAATATGTCTTCCAGCATAATGGCGAATTCACCACGGGAAAGGACTTCATTAGGATTGAAATTACTTTTCGGATCATTCTCCAGACCACGCACTCCGGTTTCCAGAACTCCTTCAATATCTTTTTTAAAAGGATGATTGGTTATATCATTTGCCAGTACTTTAACAGGTGCAGGTGCAAGCACTTCTGCAAAAACCTTTCTCACTTCTTTTAAAGTAGTGTCCGCTACTTTATCGGTGTCTTTTACAGCCTCTTTTGATGGCGTTTCCGTTACTTTAACTTCCGGTTTTTTGAAAAGCTCTTTTATTTTTAATTCTTCCATAAATAAAGCTGCCGTGTCCGCTCTGGTAATTCGTTCCACAAGAGCTATTCTTTTCCCAGCTTCTGTCGCGGGTCGGGCTGACTGAATTTTTTGCAGAAATTTTAATTGCGCATCGGCATCAGCCACATGATCGGTTTTTAATTGCACAACCTTACTAAACATTTCAACCGCTAGATTAAATTGCAATTCTTCTTTATAAGCCAAACCCATAAAATAATAAGCAGGTGTGTGTTTGGAATCGATCATAACGGCTTCATCAAATTGACTCTTCGCCGATTCCAGCCATTTTTGTTCTGATTTATTAGAGGTATAATAGCGAATTCTGGCTACATTGACAAAAAGCTTTTCATCATCGGTCTTGGCATTTTTTAAACCCAGCGTAAGGTTTTCCGCTGCAGTGTCAAATTTACCCGTAAAAATATTAACCAAAGCCAGACCGGTATAAGCCTTTGAATAATTTTTATTGAGTTCAATCGCCATACTGAATTCCCGTTGGGCATCCGGATATTTTTCTAAATCAAGCAGTTTCAGCCCTGTAAAAGTATGATGTCCGGGTGTATCCAGTTGGCTTACCGCAATTCTCGCCTTTGGTCCGCAAGAAATGAGAGATAATACTGCGGTACAAATAATAAATGGAAAAATTAATGTTCTGATTCTTTCAAGTTTCATGATAATTATTTCTTCCCAAAACCTTCGGATATCATTATCTTTAGAACCAATTTAAGTCAAGCAATATTGCATGTTTTTAGTTTTTTTGAAGTGCTCCAATAATAAACATTTATTTAACAATCGCTACATCTATTGTCTGTTGGTCTGTTTTTTTACAATTAGCTTCATATACAAATAGCTATCAGAAATTTTTTAGTTTATTTTTAAACCTTACGTACACCCTACCAAATTTCTTTGCCATTGATAAGTTGCTTGCCAGCCTTTAGTATATTTAAAACTATCATGAACTAAATCATTTATGGCAATAGACATAAATGATGCAAATGTCCTTTTCGGGACTATCATACTATATTCATAACCGGTGTGAATTGTATCTAATAATTTCCCATCAAATTCGTATTTTGTCTTAAGTAACTGTTGCAATTGGTCAATATCACTTTTGCTATGTGCTCTGATCATTAATTCATCTTTATTGCATGGTTCCTTGTGCACGATGCTGTAGTAACCTGTTTTTAGATAGACCAACATTTTCTCGTCCTCCTCTCGTTATATTTAAAACTTGCCCGGTCATACGATAATAGTTCGTGACAAGACTTCTATATGTTTTAATATACAGGCTTAATGTTTGAAAGTTTGTTCTTTTTAAGCCAGTTATAAAGATTCGGCTGCGTTGTCTTATACTTCTTCGCGATATAGATTTGCGTAGACCCATTTTTAAGCAATGAAATGATTTCTTCCCTGTAAACATCGAGTTTTGACTTTCCCGAACCTCTGGGTCTTCCTAATAGCTTTCCGTTTGCCTTCGCCGCTTTTAAAGCTTCTATTGTTCGTTTGCTTATAAGATCTCTCTGAATTTCTGCTGCAATGCTAAAAATTTTTGATTGTATGCTGCCGTTTAGTTCCCAACCATTTTTGACATCATAAATTGCTATATTCTTTTCTTTGGCAACCGCAAGTATCTCCATCACCTCCAGCATCGACCTTCCTAATCTTGACAATTCCGGAACGATTAATTTATCACCACTACCAAGCTCATCAATAATGTTCTTGATTTGGCGCTTTCTCCAAGGTATTTTCCCGACAATTATTTCTTCAACAAAATTTATCTTCCCCATATCCCTATCGTTGGCAAATTTCAGAATATCAGATTTGCTCTTTTTTGTGTCCGGATCAGCAGTAGAGACCCTTAGATAAGCAAAAGTTTTATTCATTGTTTCTAGCTGAACTTTCTTGTTCATAATTTGCTCTCTTCCATTATTATAAATGTAAATATTGTTATTAATTATTATATTTATAAATATATGTCAATAGTTTTATTTATAATATATGATATTAATAAAACAGCTTTGTATTTATATTACTAATAAATACAATATTCGTAGGGATATAGAAAACAAAACTGACGGGATTATTGATTCTCTTGATAAGTTAATACTTGGAAGTAAGTAAAATTTGAGATTAAACCATTTTACTTTCCTTCAAGAAATTTCTCACATTTTTCCTGATTTCTTCGAATGAATTAGAATTATACCATTTGATTTCCTTGTCGGCGGCAAACCATGTCATTTGACGCCGGGCGTATTGCCAGGTATCACGTTTGATTAAATCTACGCAACGTTGCCAATCATACTTATTGTGCAGAAATCCGATGCTTTGCTTATAGCCCAGTGATTGCAGCGGTTTCATATTTTCCTTGTATCCCATAGCTAAAACTTTTTTAACTTCATCCAGCAGTCCATCGGCAACCATTTTATCCGTGCGTATTTCAATTCTCTGCTTTAATGCTTGACGATCAACTTGCAGACCGATTTTATAAGTCTTGAAAGGAGTATCGGAAAAGGAATGCTTTTTTTGTTTGACTGTAATTGATTCTCCGGTTTGTTCCAATACTTCCAGCGCCCGGATTACTCTTACCGAATCATTGGGATTAATTTGAGCGGCAGCGACAGCATCTCGTTGCAGCAATAAGTCATAAATATATTTTTTCCCCTGAGTGTCGCGCAGCTGGCGATAATGATTTCTGATATTTTCATCCACGTCCGGCGTATCAATAATTCCTTTGAGCAGCGCTCTGATGTAAAGCCCCGTCCCTCCCACAACAAAAACGAGTTTCCCCTTCCCTGCCAATTCAGGAATAATAGCTCGCGCTTGTTCGGCAAATAAAGCGGCGTTAAATTCTTCATCCGGATTAACAACGTCTATTAAGTGATGTTTGATTCCTTTTCTCTCATCCACTGTTGGTTTTGCCGTTCCGATATCCAGATAGCGGTAAACCTGCATTGAATCGGCGCTGATGATTTCGCCGCCGAACTCCAACGCCAGATTGACGGCCAATTCGGTTTTTCCTGTAGCGGTCGGCGAATTGATTATAACCAGCGGCAGCTTTTCCATCTTCGATCTTTACTTCCTTTTAAACATTCTTTCGATTTCGCTTAAGGAAAAGTTGATGGTGATGGGACGTCCGTGGGGACAGGTCAGATTAAAAGGCGTTGCTTCCAGTTCGCGGCACAAAGCGGCAACTTCTTCGCGGGAAAGAACCCGGTTGGCCTTGATCGCCGCCTTGCAGGCCAGCGATGCAAGAATCTTTTCTCTTCTTTCCTGCAAGGAAGGGGTCTGGTTCTGATCGTTCAATTGATCGGCAATATCGGAAATCATCTCACTGATTTTAACCTGCGACAAAGTCGCCGGAACCGCTTTCACCGCAATCGCGTCGCGGCCGAAGATTTCGATTTCCAGACCGATCTCCCGCAAAAAATCAACGTGATCGGAAAACAACGTAATCTGTCCCGGTGTCAGGTTGACGATTTCCGGCATCAGCAGCGACTGGCGGAAAACCTTTCCTCCTGATGATTTCTTTAATTTCTCCAGAATGATCCGTTCATGTGCCGCGTGCTGATCAAGCAGGACGAGACCTCCGTCACCGTCGAATATCAGGTAGGTGTCGGCATACTGGCCTACATATTTCATGCCGGTAAAAGATACCGTTTCATTTGCCGGAACATCATTTCCTGCAACAGCATCTATTGATTTTTGCACAACAGGACGTTTCAACAAATCTTCATTGATGGCCTGCTGTAAGTTCTGCCGCGAAAACTTACCGAAAGGCATGGCGGGAGATTTCTCCCGGATGGATAGCGTGGAAAAAGAAAAATCCTTCTTTTCTTTGGGAGCCAGTCGGTAAATGAAATTACCCTTTGATGTTTCGGCCTCAGCGAGATTTTGTGAGATCGTCCTGGATACCAGATCATAAACACTGCGCGCGTCCCTGAAGCGCACCTCCATCTTGGCGGGATGAACATTGACATCGACATCTTCGGGCGGCATATCCAGAAACAGCACAGCCGAAGGATAGCGCCGGGGCTCGATAATCTGCCTGTATGCCGCCAACACGGCGTGGGTCACGCTGTTGTCGCGGATAAACCGTTTGTTGACAAACAGGTAAATACTTTTGGAATTGGACTTCGTGTATTCCGGACGCGAGATAAATCCGGTCAGTCTCATGTTGTCTCTTTGCGCGTCCACCGGAAGACAGTGCGCCGAAAAATCATCGCCCATGACCATCGAAATCCGTTTGGAGACATCATGGACTTCCGGCGCGGAAAACATTTCTTTGCCGTTGATCAACACCTTAAAACGAACTTCCGGATGAGCCAGCGCCAGGCGGGTGATGACATCCAGACACGCACCCTGCTCCGTAGCCTCCGTTTTTAAAAATTTTCTGCGGGCGGGAACATTGGCGAATATTTTTGATATAGATATCTGCGTACCTTCAGGGCATCCCGCCGGCGCCACTTCCTTTATCGCGCCTGCTTCCAGCGTTACTTTGGTGCCGGATAAATCATTCCTGCGCCTCGTTAATAATTCCACTCTGGCCACGGAAGCGATGCTGGGCATTGCCTCGCCGCGGAAACCGAATGAAAGCACGGAGAAAATATCTTCAAAGTGATAAATCTTGCTGGTGGCGTGTCTTTCAAAAACCAGCGGAACATCCTCGTGCTCGATACCCGAACCGTTATCAATCACTCTGATGGACTGACAGCCGCCCTTTTCCAACTCCATCCTGATATCTGTGGCTCCGGCATCAATGGAGTTTTCCAGCAATTCCTTGACGATGGAAGCTGGGCGTTCCACGACTTCACCGGCGGCAATCTTATTGGCTATTTCTTCGGATAATACGACAATGCGCTTTGACAAACTTTTTTCCCCTAAGGTTGCAGTTCTCGTTACGGCCTGAACTATAAGGTTGTCGATCGTTTGTGTCAATGAAATATTGACTGTGAAATATTTGGTGTGTGCTATTGTATTTCACTTGAGTGTGAATTGCGTTTTTATTGGTAGAAATCTTGCTTTTTCGAGAAACTCTAATTGATTAGCTATTAATATATTTTTTTGATATACGTTCCCCAGACAAAATATCAATAAAAATATTTGAGTTGAAGGAAGGGAAAAACATGAAAAAAGAAGATTGCATACTCTTTAGTGGCGGAGCTCAGGGAGCGGAAGCGGAATTCGGCGCAACTGCGGAGAGCTTTGGAATTGAAGAAGTAAATTTTACATTTAACGGACATAGCATTATCCGCAAACGGGGATTGCGTGTCCTCAATCACGAAGAACTGAAAAATGGCGATGTGAGTCTGGAATATGTGTCAAAATTAATGAATCGCCGTTACACGGATAATGAGACTTTTCGAAAGATCCTTCAAAGTATCTGGTACCAGATTAACAACGGTCAGGAAACTTTTGTAATCGGCGAAATACTCGACGATAAAACTGTCAAAGGCGGCACCGGCTGGGGCGCTGAATTCAGCAAAATATGCAACAAGCCATTACATGTTTTTGACCAAAAGAAAAATAAATGGTTTGTTTGGAATAAATTGGAATGGGTGGAGAGCAAAAAAGCAGATGAGCCTGTTATCAGCCATGTTCATTTTACCGGAACAGGAACACGTTTCCTTGAAGAAAGCGGCAAAAAAGCGATCAAGGAATTATTCGAACGATCTTTTAAGAAATGACTTGTTGATAAACTCTGAAATTTAAGGTTGGATTGTCCGAGCTTCCCATCATATTTTGGTGGGAAGTTTTTTTATCGTGAAACACCAATAACAAAAATAACTAAGACACGGAGACAAAATAAATGAAACAAAGTCAAGGATCGCATCCATGAAACATTATCCAGAAAATAGATATTTTAAATCGCTGATAATTTATATTGTTTATTCTTATTGTTTTCTATAAAATTTATTGCAGTCGCTGATTAGAACTCCGGGGTGGTATTTATATTAGTGAGAACATGAAAAAATTATATGTGTTTGCATTACTGATATTGCCGGCGACACTGATTTTTACCGCCGCGCTTTTACGCCATGCCCACGGTCCCTATTGGCTGGGTTACAATTCCGACCCCGAATATCTTTATCTGATAAGTTCTCTTACCCTGGCAGAATCCAAACAAACAGGAAATCCCGGCCATCCTGGTACAACTCTTCAAATACTGGGAGCGGCCACGCTGAAAACTTCGCATGCTCTTGGCTTTTCTGAAAAAGACAGTCTGGAATTCGCAGTTGTCAAGAATCCTGAATTTTATTTAAATACCATAAATATAATTCTTGTAACTCTTAATACAATTCTGCTGTTCATTGTTGGTTTGACAGCGTTTATATTGACTAAAAATATCTGGTTTAGTCTGTTTCTACAATTTTCACCGTTTCTTTCTAATAATATAATACTTGACGGTTTGCCTCGAATTTCACCGGAGCCTCTTCTGTTTTTTACATGTTTGTTGTTTTTAGTGATCCTGATGAAAATGATTTTCAGCAAAAATTTATCTAAATCGGCTCACTGGTATATGATAGCTCTAGCGCTGGTCTCTGGTTTTGGAATGGCTACAAAGCTAACCTTTGTTCCGTTGCTGATTATTCCCCTTGTCGTTCTGCCCAAATTACGGAACAAGATCTGGTTTCTGTTTTTAACAGGGTTGAGTTTTGTTTTTTGGACATGGCCGGTTATTTCGCAGTATGAAACTTTATTTAACTGGTATTACAGTATCCTAACTCATACCGGCTTTTATGGAAATGGCAACCCTGGGATATTACGCCCTCCAATCTATTTCAATAACATTATAAGTCTATGTGTGTTGAATCCGTTGCTATTCCTTATCTGGTTTTTTTCTGCCGGCTTCATCCTTAGGTTCGGATTCTTTTCAGCAGGTGGCGATAAGGCAGCGAGAAAAGTTGTTTGGCAGGATTCTTCTTTTATAATTTTAGCCGCTGTGGCAGCCGCGCAAATGTTTGCGGTTCTGATAGTTGCCAAACATCCCGCCAGCTGGTATTTGGCGCCGGCTTTTAGTCTTTCAGGATTCATGTTATTTTTAATATTTGTGTATTTAAAGAGAATTGACTATTTTAATAATGTAAACTTTAAAAAAGTTCTTTTCTTTATAGGTATAATTTTCATTTTCAGCGGTGCATGGAGAATCGTTGAAATTAGAAATTTGTTTATGCAAAAATTACAAATAAAACAAGAATCATTAGCGGTTTATCAGAAAGTTGAAAGTAATTATAAAGATTATATTAAAATTTCCTGCCTTTTCCATCCCACTTACGGCGCTTCCTCTTCTCCGGCTAACGCGCTGGCACTTGGAGATTTTTTTGTAAATGAAGGCCGGTATTCAGAACACCTTCGAAATATTTATGGGAACTCTTATTTTTATAATGCGCTAGATAAAACATTTTATATTTGGGCGGAGGAGTTTTCGATTGAAAAGATTATTTTAAAGGGGGATGGCAACAGGATAGTTTTCCATCTTCCTTCTCTTCGTGAAGATGGCGACAAGATAACATGCAGAAGCGGTTTGATTTTGCATTTAAGAGATGTTTTAGGAGGACAATTTGAAACTATTTATGTTCTTAAAGGTGTTACACTAAATTGGGAAAAACAATTTATACCGCCCTCTGTGGTACCTTTTCCAATGAGAACGCCTCAAAAACGTTGCACTTAATGAGTTACTTTTCTAATCTCAAAAGCTCCGTTCTTGCGCAATAACAGTGATTGCGTAGTTCACTTATGACTCAAGATGAATTAATTTTATAATTTGCAGCTTCTCAGATAATCCTGCAGAGCGAGTTGCCACGGTTGCATTGCCTTTCCGGTTGTTTGAACAAATTTTTGCATATCCATGACACTATATGCCGGGCGTTTGGCCGGTCTTTGAAGCTGACTGGATTTAATAGGCTTCACTTCAATTTTATCAAAACCAGATTCTTTTAAAATCTTGACAGCGAACTGATACCAACTGCAGGCTCCCCTGTTGGTTATATGAAATATTCCCTGAGCGTTTTTTTCAATGAGCAGGGCTACCGCAGCCGCCAAATCTTTTGTATAAGTAGGCGACCCGATCTGATCATCAACTACCGATAGAGTTGATGGTTTATCTGCTTTTGCATTTGTTCTTGCCATAGTGTCATCTATAAAGCTTTTAGACTTTGCTTTTTCCAGAATAGTCTGAACAAAATTTTTACCCTTTACTCCGTATAACCAGGAAGTACGAATCAGCACATAATTTTCGGAAAGAGATTGCAGATATTTCTCTCCCGCTAATTTCGATTGTCCATAAACGTTAATCGGATTACATTTATCATCTTCTTTGTAAGGTTGTTTTGCTTTTCCGTTAAAAACATAATCGGTGCTGAAATGAATTACGCGGATATTTCTATCGCGGCAGTTCTCGGCAATATTCTTCACCGCTTCGGCATTGACGGCAAAGCATTCTTCTTTTGCCGTTTCACAGCCGTCAACATTGGTGAAAGCCGCGGCATTGATAACGATATCCGGCTTTGTTTCTTCTATAGCCTTTTTACATTCGCCTGCGGAAACAATATTAATTTCGTCCTTATCCATTCCAACAACTTCATGTTCCTTTGATAGTTTTGAAAGAAGATCGCTCCCCAGCATTCCTTTATGTCCCAGCAATAATATCTTCACCTTTAGTATTTGACCTCCTTTAAAAACAGACCGCAGGCCGGCGCTGTAACTCCGGCAATATTTCTGTCTTTAGATTCGATAATTGCCTTCATTTCTTCCGGTTCTCTTTTACCTCTGCCAACGTCAACAAGAGTTCCAACAATATTTCGTACCATGTATTTTAAAAAGCCGTGAGATACCACTTTAATCTCGATTATTCCTTCATCGTTCTTTTTTATGTCTATATCCAAAATCGTCCGCACATGATCTTTGACTTGAGTGTTTGTTGCGCAAAAGCAGGAAAAATCATGCGTCCCTATTAAGTATTGAGTCGCTTCCCTCATTAATTCCATATTGAGGGGATAACGAACATGCCAGAAATAGTTTCTTCCCAGCGCCGGACGTAAACGCTGATTGCATATTTTATAAACATATATTTTGCTCTTAACGTCATGCTGGGCATGAAATGTATCGGGAACCTCTTCCATTTCCTTAATCACAATGTCCTTAGGTAATACACTGTTCAATCCCCTATATATGTTATCTAAAGGCAAACTGCTGTTGCTCTTAAAATGGGCGACCTGATTTAAGGCATGCACTCCGGCATCCGTTCTGCCGGAACCGATAACGGAAACCTTTTCTCCGGTTATGAGTTGTATTGATTCTTCCAATACCTCCTGGATACTCAACCCGTTTTCCTGCCTTTGCCATCCACAATAAGCTGTGCCGTCATATTCCACAATCATTTTAAAGTTGCGCATAATTCTTCCTGAAGATATTTTCTTGTGAAGAATTTATTCTGTTTATTAAAAAAAATAAAGAAGAAGTTTTAAATTTTATTTTCCCCCAAAATAATTCCCTGATAATTTTAATCATTTTTCCTTGCCAGTTGTTCTCAAACGAGTTAGTATTACGCCAAATAAAAATAATTCTATTTAATTTTGAAGGCTTATTAATTATCGTTGTTAAATTCACATGATCCGATGAAAAAAGATTAAGGAGATGTAGAGAATTTATGAGTGACGATCTGCAAAAAGACACAACTCAAGGCAAAATCAAAGAGTTTGAGCAAAAAAGTCAATCCATAAAAATGATGGGCGGAGAAAAACAAATTAAGAAACAGCACGGCTTAAAGAAACTTACCGCCCGCGAACGGCTGGATTTGTTTTTTGATAAAGATACTTTTCAGGAAGTTCAACTTTTTGTCAAGCACCGCTCTACTCTCTTTGGTCTGGATAAAAAAGAAATTCCTTCTGACGGCGTTATTACCGGATTTGGTAAAGTTAACGGACGCACAGTTTTTACGGCTGCTCAGGATTTCACTAGTTCCGGCGGCAGTCTGGGTGAAATGCACGCAAAGAAAATATGGAAAATAATGGATATGGCTATTGCCGCCCAAAAACCATTTGTGGCTCTTAATGATTCCGGCGGCGCACGCATTCAGGAAGGTGTTCCCTCTCTGGAGGGTTATGGCGGAATTTTTTACCGCAACACGATAGGCTCAGGTTATATTCCGCAGATTACTGCCATTTTGGGGCCGACAGCCGGAGGTGCCGTTTATTCACCGGCTCTTGCCGACTGGGTTTTTATGGTTAAAGACAGCAGTTATATGTATATCACAGGGCCGGATGTCATAAAAGCCGCCATTGATGAAGAAGTAACCCATGATGAACTGGGCGGAGCTATAGCCCACGCTACAAAAAGCGGCGTTTGTCATTTTGTTACGGAAAACGATACTGAATGCATCGAGAAAATAAAAGCACTTCTTTCCTATCTGCCGGATAGTTGTCACGCTCCCCTTCCTCTGGTTGATTGCACAGACAGCGCTCAACGAATTTGCACGGAACTGGATACGATTATTCCCGATAAGACCAATCGCGTATACGATATGAAGAAAATTATCAAATCTGTCGCTGATAATAATGAAATGTTTGAACCGTTTGAACTCTGGGCGAAAAATATCATCATCGCTTTTATCCGTATTATGGGAAAGCCGGTTGGCGTCATTGCCAATAATCCCCGTTTTGCCGCCGGTGTCCTGGATATAAACGCGTCCGATAAAGCTTCCCGCTTTATCCGCTTCTGTGATGCTTTTAATATTCCGCTTTTGACTTTTACCGACGTTCCCGGATATATGCCGGGAACGATTCAGGAATGGGCAGGGATAATCCGCCACGGCGCCAAGCTTCTCCACGCTTATTCGGAGGCAACTGTGCCGAAAATAACCGTGATAACCCGCAAAGCATACGGCGGAGCATATATCGGCATGTGCAGCAAACAATTAGGCGCTGATTATGTCATGGCATGGCCAACAGCTGAAATTGCCGTTTTGGGCGGAGAAGGAGCCTGCAATATAATTTACCGCAGTGAAATTTCCGCCGCTGCTGATCCGGCAGCCAAAAAAGCTGAACTTGTCGCCGCCTATGAAGATCAATTCAGCAATCCTTATTTTGCTGCATCTCTGGGCATTATCGAAGAAATAATCGTTCCCCACGATACTCGCAAAAGAATTGTGGCGCTGCTGGATGCGCTGAAAGATAAAAAAGAACCACGTTTACCCAAGAAACATAATAACATTCCTCTTTAGTATTTTGGGGTGGATGTGTACAATTTATTTGCCGATGCGATTATTCTGGCTCATTTCTTATTTATCGCATTTGTTATGTGCGGTGGTTTACTGGTCATCCGCCAGCCGCGAATTGCTTTTGTACACCTTCCTGCGGCATTGTGGGGAGCAGCCGTAGAAATTTTTGGATGGATTTGTCCTTTAACACCTTTAGAAAATCATTTTCGTAATCTGGCGGGAAACTACCAATATAGCGGTGACTTTATTTTACGATATCTGGTTCCTGTAATCTATCCGGAAAATCTGACATCTACGATACAAACAGTTCTGGGTATTTCGGTCATCGTAATAAATGTTTTTGTCTACACCATTGCAATACGTAAACACAAAAATGCGGCTAGCCATTAAAAGATTCAACCTCTTTAAAGCGGTTGCCTGACCTAATATCTCAAACACTCTATCAATTTCTGGACCGTGTACTTTTCCTGTGATGGCGGCTCGAATTCGAGTTTGCTGTTGTCGGGACCGTTTTTACAACCCGAGAGGGTTAATAGATAGAAGCACAAAAACAAAAGCGAAAATGACGTGGCAGGCAGCCTTTTTTTTCATAGAAGCTCGAAGGTACACTAGCCTGCCTGCAGTTGACTTGGATGTTTCTTAAAGAAATCCACCCTTGGCTCAAGGAACTTGAGCTGGTGACAGGCCGGATTATCCATA
>PHBC01000002.1:244474-245480 GCA_002840505.1 Deltaproteobacteria bacterium HGW-Deltaproteobacteria-2
AGTACAGGATCTGCGTCCTTTTCCTTGGCTGCAGGGTTCAGGGGTTTGGGTTGAAAGCCGACACTTCTGATCCCAAGGCCAAGCGCAAAGAAGTGAGCTCGCAATTGTTCGGCTGTGTAGTAGTTAAGCAGTTCGCGCGCCATAGGCGGTTTCAGTTTTCCACTGCTGCTTGCCTTTTTATCAAAGAACAAAATATGATTATTGGCAATAAGTTTGGGTAACTGGAGTTGTCCTTCTTCCGGATCAAAGCTGAACTCTTTGCCCTGGTCTCCCATGAACATCGACATCTCAGCGAGGCTGTAGAAGTAAATATTGTCTTCACCGATGAACTGGTAAACTTGCGCATCCTTTGAACACCACCATTTTTTCCAATCATCCTTGTGTTTTCCTTGGCTTTCAAGATAAGTCGCAGTAAAGGAAATTGGAGCCCACAGAGATTCCGGCCACACCCAAAAAGTTAGACCGGTCAAACCTTCAATATCCGGACAGGGGATGCTCCATTCAATATTGCCGGTCAAGCGGAACGGCACCAGGGTTTTTCCATTGCGGTACCTGATAGAATGCTTTGTGAGCAGGGAGCTGGCAATCTCTCTTTTTTCAAGACTGTCAAAAATTAGAGGGATGGTTTTATTTTTGCCTTCTTTGCGCTTATGTTCGGGAAGCTGATCCTTAACTGCCTCCAGGGCCTCAAGCTGATCAAGCTTCACATAGATCGTGGGCGGTTCAAGGAATTCCTGAATTGCGCTTACCATGAAACCTCGGCATCCCGGAACATCATGAAGTGTTTCAAGCCATTTCTCAAGCTGCGGCCTGAATTTCACCAGATCAATGTACCAATTAGAAACATCTCTCATTTCGGGCACGTCGCCTGAAAGAGTGCTTGTGGGGTTAATCAACTCTTTTGGCTCATATGGGTGGCCAAGCGAGCACTCGTCGGCATAACCCTTTTCGGACGCACAACCCGAAATTGGGCAACGGCCCACGACCTGGCGACCGTTTAGGAATA